>JBGOYP010000183.1:0-5478 GCA_041479785.1 Candidatus Aminicenantia bacterium
ACCACAGGCAGTGCAGCGGGCAGCCCTTGAGGAAGACGGTCGTCCGGATGCCCGGCCCGTCATGCATGGCATATCGTTTGATGTCGAAGATCGTGCCCTTGGTCATCTATTTAGCCTACCGTGTTTTGTAATATATCAGATATCAGATTAAGTGTCAACAGGATCGCGGGCTTAGCAGATCTCTTTTAAATTCAAATGCTTAAGAAATTCCCGGCCTGTCCTCTTAGCTAAGGATCCATGGCGCAGATTGTTTCCTGGCTAGTTTTTATACTTCACGGTCACCGAAGACAATCGGACCTTTTCTTCCCCTTTGCTCACGAGAAATATTTTGATGAACAAGCGCCCAGGGCCGACGTCCTGGGGGAATTTATCGACGCGGCTGTTCACCTCGGCGGCCGTATTTGCCTGGAATTTCGTCGTGGCCTTCTGCCATTTCGTCCCGTCGTGATAATACCAGCTCGTCCCGTCAGCCGAAAGCTGATAGGTCGCGATTCCGCCGCTCCCGTCGCCGAGTTTCTCGCTGAATCCGTCCAGGCTTGTGTAGGAGGTCCCCTGCTTGGCGGTTATCGACGGCCGGCCCGTCGAATAAGTCCCCGGCGGGTACTTGATCAGAAATGTCGTGTAATCGTCGGCGAGATAGTCGTAGGGGTACGAATAGCCTACCACATAAATGTTATCGAGGTCGTCGACGGCGGAACCCCTCGTATCGTCCAGGTAACCGGCCGTGTTATATATCTTCGGAAAGCCGGTGTAGAGGGTGGAGTCGCGCCCGTATTTGACCGTCCGGACGTGCCTATCGGACTCGCACGTGAAGGCGGCCGCAATATTTCCCGACGTGTCCACGAAACCCTTCCAGACATCCAGGTTATCGCTGCGATAAGTCGGGTGGTCGTAGATCTGGGGCCAGCCGGAGGTCGGTCCCGTCCTTGCCGTATCGCGTGACGAGGAGACGGCCGTCGCTTCCCCACGTGCCGAAATATTCGGTCAACCCCTGGCAACGTCCGATGAGACAATAATCGCCGTTCGAATCCTGAGAAACGGAGAAGTATTCGTCGTACCCCTCGCCGGAATCCCAGACCTTCGGCCATCCGGGAAGCTCATTTCCGTCCTTGTCGAATTTATCGAGAAGGGCATCGTTGGCGGACGAGGGCGGTCGCGTATAGCCCACAACCACCAGGTTGCCGTCGGAGTCCTGGATGAGATTATTGCCGAACGTCAACTGTCCCGCCGCGACCTGATACAATTTGGGCCAATAGGGCGCAAGAACGCCGTTGGGTCTATACTTTACGAGGAGGAGATAATCATAACCCGTAGGCCCGCAGCCTCCGCAGCAAATGATATCGCCGTTGGAATCCTGGATGACGCCCGTTCCGAAAGCGTGGTTTCCGACGGGGTATTGGGGCCATCCCGGCAGCATGTTGCCGTTGGCGTCGAACCGCCAGATCGCCATAAAAAATATTCGCGAGGTCGAGATCACATAACCCGAAACCGTGATGTTCCCCGCCGCGTCCACGATGACATTCTGGCCTTCGTTCCAACTGTAACCCGGCCCGGCATAAAACTTCGGCCAGCCGGCGAGGAGTTGGCCGTTCTGTCCGTATTTGCTGATCATCAGCTCCGATTCCCAGTCAATTTTCTGAAAATTCGCGCATTCGCCGACCGCGACGATGTTTTTATCCGGATCGAGGGTGCAGGCATGGTATTCGGGGCCGTGAAGGACGCGAGGATCCTTATAAACCGACGTCCAGAACGCGTCCGCGGGCAACTGTTTCAGTTCCGCCAGCAGGTTTCCTCCGTCGTTCAGGCTCACGACTTCGGAGCTGTAGGCATAGTCCGAGGGCCTGTCGAATTGCCATGCATATTCGAGAAAGGCGGGAACGGTCGTTGTCGTCGTCGTCGGCGCCGTTGTCGTCGTCGTCGCCGGCGCCGTGGTTGTCGTCGAGCTATTATTTCCGGGCGAGCTCGAATTGCAGGACGCGACAAGGGCAAGGGCCAAAATCGATGGTATGATGTTTGCTTTCATACGGGTCATGGCGAAACCTCCCGGACTGAGCTATCCCCTAGCGGAATCATAGGACCGGCCGCGGAAGGATGTCAATGAGGCCTTGTCTCCACCCCTTTAAATTTGATATGACTTTAATCGACCACATGATTGCCCGGTTGATCGAAGACGTGGAATAAATAATCGCAGACGATAAACAAGCAGACGTAAAGATTCTCTTTATTATCCATCGTCCAGAATGATATTGACAGCCATCTCCAGCTCGCCCGGCCCGTGGCCGTTTCCCCCGATCGTCCGGACATACTCGCCCTTCGGGGGGATCCTCAGATTTCACTCCTTGGACGAGGCTGGGTCGGCCTGGCCATCGGCAAACGAGCGCCAGCCATATTGATTACGTCCGGGGTCTACGGCTCAAGCCTCCAAACAGTGAAACTGCCGATTTTGGCAAGTTGCCTCCAGCGATCGGCCATGATCTCTCGCATAACACGCTCGGCCTCCACCTCCATCATAATGGCAACAAGCGGTCGTCCACTCGCGCGAAGGCGGGCGGCGCACGTTTCATAATTCGTCCGCGTCTTAAAAAAGTCCCATCGCAAGATAGGGAAATCCGTGTAATAGAAGACGGCGCCGCTGGCCTGCATACAAATCACGAGCGAGTCGGCCGGAAGGTTCGCTTTCGCCCACGAACAAACGTCTATATACTGCCGGTCGACGCTCTCGGTGGCCAGAGGATGTAGCTTGCCGCCAAGGAAAAGCGAGGACCCGAGTCCAAGGAGGACGACGGCGGCGGCCGCGACGGGGATAAGCCATGAGCGCGCATCCCCGCCGATCCAGCGTAGCCATCCCTCGAGCCCGAGCATCGCCAACAGGACGAGCGCCGGAAAAGCGGGAAGGATGAAGCGCAGATACCACCAGGTTTCATGGGAGTAGGAATAAATCGAGTGGAAGAGGATGAAACTGGCGAATCCCACAAACAGCGCCGCGATCTCGCGCCGCCGCGAACGCCAGGGGAGGAAGAAAGCCAGCAAGAGCGCCAGCCCCGTAATAGGCAGAAGCTGCGGCATCCAGATGCCGTAATGGACGATTGTCGGGACGAAATACTTGGTCCCGAAAAAAATCGAATTATCGCCATATCCGGAGCGCATCGGATTTCCGTAAAGATAATACTGATAAGCCCCAAGTCCGAGAGCAAAAGGCAGTCCTCCGAGGAAGGCTCCAAGAATGCCCCTTCGCTTCCAGATCAGAATCAAGATCGCGGGTAAGAGGATAGCGTTGCTCGGACGAACGAGGACGGCCATGCCGAGCATCGCGCCGCATGCGACTCCCCACCCCAGCCCGGCGGAGCGCCGCGACCGCAACGCCGCCCATATGGCGGCAAGGCACATTGTCGTGGCGAGGGCGTCGCTCATCGGCTGCGACGAGGCCGAGAGGAACATCGGCGAGACGGCCAGCGAGGCGGCGCCTGCCGCGGCGAGAAAACGCGAGATGCCAAGTTCACGGCCGCACAGAAAACACAGAAATACGGCGGCGACGGCGGCGGCCGTGCATGCCACGAGCGGACCCCAGGTCCAGCCGCCGACGAAGCTCGAGGCCGCAAGATAGAGCGGCAACCCAACCGGGTAAACGGGGACGTAACAATCCTTCCTGGGGGACCAGGCAAAACCAAGCGGTTCGCAATATGCTGCGATTTCTCCGATTTCCGGTATGGGGCGATAATCGGCCGTCAGCCGGCCTTTGGCCAGCAGTCGGGCGCTGTTGAAGTAGCCAGAAGAATCCGCACCGCCGGCGACGTCGGAAAAATTCATCCCGATGAAAATGCCATAACCGAGCAGCAGAAGCAGAAACACTCCTGCCCACGAGCGCGGCATCGGTTTAATCCCTCGTTCGTTTGTCGAATATACTCTCCGATAAAAGGATCTGTCAAGCTTCGCTCCGCTGAACCGTTGAGGGATCGCAAGTATCGGTGACACAATACTCGATTCCCTATTCTTTTTGGGTAAGCCCCTATCGAACTCGGGCAACGGGTATTGCGTCTCCGATAAATCCGATTAATGAAAAATGAGGAATCTGGTATTGGGTCACCAATTTATGTTATTCTTTCCACGGATGAAAAAAAGCGGCTTTTCCTCCAAGAAAATCCTAAATTCCGTCCTCATCAAGCCGGCCGGTCCGGATTGCAACATGGCCTGCGCCTACTGCTTCTATCGCGAAAAAGAGGCGCTCTTCCCCGGCGCCCCCGTCCACCGGATGACGGATGAAATCCTCGAAGAGACCATCCGCCAGGTCATGGGCCAGCCCGTGCCGTCGGTCTCCATCGGCTGGCAGGGCGGCGAACCGACTCTCATGGGCCTCCCCTTCTTCCAAAAAGCGGTCGATCTCCAGGTCAAATACGGCCAAGGCAGGAGCGTCGGAAACGGCCTTCAGACGAACGGCCTTGTCATCGACGGCGCGTGGGCGGCGTTCCTCGACACATATCAATTCCTCGTCGGGCTATCGCTCGATGGTCCGGAGCACGTTCACGACCGTTACCGCCGGCACGCCGGCGGACAAACGACCTGGCAAAAAACCGTGGACGCCGCAAAGCGTCTTCTCGACGCGGGCGTGGCGGTCAACGCCCTTATCGTCATCAATGACTATTCCGCGCGCTTCCCCGACGAAATCTACGAATTCCACAAGGCACTCGGCCTCGTCCACATGCAATTCATCCCCTGCGTCGAGTCCGATCCGGACGACACGTCGCGGGCGGCGCCGTTTTCCGCTTCGGACGAATCCCTCGGGCATTTCCTCAGCCGCGTCTTCGACCGCTGGCTCGCCGATTTCGAGAACGGGGCTCCGACGACCTTCATCCGCTGGTTCGACAGCCTGTTCTATCGGTATGTCAACAAGGAGCCGCCCGAATGCGACCTTCTCCGGGAATGCGGGTCCTATCTTGTGGTCGAGCACAACGGCGACGTCTACGCTTGCGACTTTTTCGTCGAGCCGTCCTGGAAGCTCGGGAACGTGCTGGACGGCAAGCTCGTCCACATGTTGAATTCGGCCCGTCAGGCCCGGTTCGGCCGGTTGAAATCGGCCCTTCCCGAATCGTGCCGATCCTGCGAATGGCTGTGGATTTGCCGGGGCGGCTGCACGAAAGACCGCCTTCGTGACCCCCGCGACGCGGGCCTGAACCATTTCTGCCGCGGATTTCAAATGTTTTTCGCCCAAGCCGATGCCCAATTTCGGACGCTCGCCGAAACATGGAAAGCAAAAGATCATGAATAGAGGCCGACGTTCCCCCAAAAACGACCGTAAAAAAGAGGCGATTCCATGAACGACCCCATTAATCTCGAATTGAGTCCCGAGGCTATGCGCGAGATGGCCGAGGCGGCGGCCCGCGCCGTGGTCGATCACATCGCCGCGCTCCCGAGCTCGCCCCGCTCGAACCTGGAGGGAAGCGCGGAACTCGTCCGGTCACTCCGTGAGCCGCCACCCGAGAA
>JBGOYP010000184.1:0-5472 GCA_041479785.1 Candidatus Aminicenantia bacterium
GCATTCACACGTCGATATCGGCTATTCCGACCTCCAGGTCAACGTCGAAAAAAATCATTGGAGGTATTTCGAGCAGGCGATCGAACTGGCCCGGCGTTCGCAGGCCAACCCGCCGGAAGCGCGCTTCAAATGGAACGTCGAGGTTCTTTGGGCGGCCGAGACCTACCTCCGGCAGGCCTCTCCCGAAAAACGGGCAGCGTTTCTTGACGCCGTCCGCGCGGGTTGGATCGGCATCCAGGGCTTGCTGGCCAACGAGCTGACCGGCCTATGCCATCCCGAGGAGCTCTATCGCTTGACGGAGTTCGGGCGCCGGCTGGCCCGGGAGACGGGCGTCCCCGTCACATCCGCCATGATCACGGACATCCCGAGCTATAGCTGGAGCCTCGTTCCGGCGCTCGCCCAAAGCGGCGTCAAATACTTTTCGAGCGGTCCGAACTATATGCCGAACCTGCCCGACCGCGGCGACCGCATCGGCAATGCCATGAAAGCCTGGGCGGACAAGCCGTTCTATTGGGTCTCGCCGTCGGGAAAAGAGAAAGTCCTTTTCTGGATGGCCGGTCGCGGCTATTCCTGGTTTCACGGGCTCAACATGGGCCGCCTCCGGCTCGAAAATAAACAGCCCGTGCTCGACTACATGCGCGAGCTCGCCGACGCCGGATATCCCTACGACATGGTCCAGGTCCGGTATACGACCGGCGGCGATAATGGTCCGCCCGACCCGAACCTGAGCGATGTCGTCATGGCCTGGAACAAGGACTTCGAGTCACCGAAGATCGTCATCGCGACATCCCAGGAGATGTTCGCCGAATTCGAGCGCCGCTATGGCCCAACGCTCCGCGAAGTCCGGGGAGACTTCACCGGCTATTGGGAAGACGGGGCGGCTTCGACGGCGCTCGAACTCGCGATGAACCGGACGAGCGCCAACCGTCTTCTCCAGGCTGAGACCCTGTGGGCTCTGCGCGACCCTAAAAATTATCCCGGCGGGGATTTTTATGAAGCCTGGCGGCAGGTTGTTCTGTTCGACGAGCACACCTGGGGCGCGGCGGACAGCATCAGCGCTCCGGACGGCGAAAATCAAAAAACGCAGTGGGCTTACAAGCGGGCGTTCGCCCTCGAGGCGGACCGAGGGTCGAAAAAACTCCTGGCGTCGGTCATGCCGGCCGCGCCAAAGCCCGGCTGGACGCGGACGGCGGTCGATATCTTCAATACCAATTCCTGGGAGAGGACCGACGTGGTCCTGCTAGCGAAAGCGGAAAGCGCCGCAGGCGACGCCGTTCGGGACGACGCCGGACGTCCAGTGCCCTCGCAACGCTTATCCACGGGGGAACTGGCCTTTCTCGCGGAGCGCGTTCCGCCGCTCGGAGCAAAACGTTTTTTCCTCACAACCGGTTCCGCGACAAAAATCGCCGGCGGGGCCCGGGCCGCCGGATTCAAACTCGAGAACGGTTCGATCTCGCTCGCGCTCGACCCGATAACGGGCGCGGTCACAAGCCTCGCATGGACGGGAGCCCCAGGGACGGATTTCGTTGACGCTTCATCGGGACGAGGCTTGAACGAATATCTCTATGTCCCGGGGCGCGACCCGCGGCAAGCGAAAGGCGTCGAGCGCATCTCGGTCGAGGTCGGAGAACCGGGCCCTCTTATCGCGTCGCTTGTCGTCACGTCGAACGCTCCCGGTACCCGGGCGTTGCGACGCGACCTCCGGCTTTATGCGAACATCGACCGCCTCGACCTCGCCGACCTCATCGCTAAGACAGGTGTGAGAGACAAGGAAAGCGTCCATATCGCCTTCCCGTTCAAAATAGACGGCGGAACCGTGAGGCTCGACCTCGGCTGGGGTCTGGTCCGGCCGGACACCGACCAGATCGCGGGCGCGTGCCGAGATTTTATCGCCGTTCAAAACGCGGCCGACATATCGAGCACGAATGCGGGCGTCACATGGGTCAGCCTGGACGCGCCTCTCGTCGAGGTCGGCGCGATGACGGATGAAACGCCCATCGAAAAAGGCGGCCGCGGCTGGAGAACGCAGGCGGGGCCGTCCCAAACGATTTATTCCTATGCCATGAACAACTACTGGCACACCAACTACAAAGCCGACCAGGCAGGCGCCGTTCTGTTCCGGTATTCCGTCCGCCCCCATGCCGCGTTTGATGCGGGGCAAGTCGTGAGATTCGGGATGGAGCGCGCCCGGCCGCTTATCGTCGCCCGGGCCGAGGAAAATAGCCCGGTCGTTCCTTCCCTATTCAAGGTCAGCCCGCCCGGGGCGGTCGTGACCTCGCTCCGGCCGGCCTCCGACCGGAACGGCTGGGTCGTTCGGCTTTTCAATCCGAGCCCGACTCGGCTGGACGCCGTCCTGTCGGCCGGCGACGGCTCCCCTATCGCCGTTTTCCGAAGCGACCCGTTCGAAGCCAAGCTGGCCCGTATCGCGGGACCGATTCGCCTCGATGCGCATGACAGCGTCGCGCTTCGAATCGAGCGCTGACGGACACCGCCCCCGCTTGCAATCGGAGGCGGTTGAGGCTAAACTATATTTGACAATTATGATAGTAATTATCGTTTTTAATCGGTGTCGAAAGGACAACCGCCATGAAGATGGTCAAGGACATTCTTGAATCCAAAAGTAAGACCGTGTGGTCGATTTCGCCCAAAGCCAAGGTCTTCGACGCGCTGAAGCTCATGAGCGATAAAGAGATCGGGGCCCTGATGGTGATGGACGAGAAAGGCCAGGTGCGCGGCATCATTTCCGAGCGGGACTTCGCCCGGAAGACGACCCAACACGGCAAGAGCATCCTGGAAATTCTCGTCGAGGAGATCATGACGCCGGTCGATAAAATGTTCCTGATCAAGCCGACGAACACGGTCGAGGAATGCATGGTCCTGATGACGGCCAAACACGTCCGCCACCTGCCGGTGTGTGACGAGGGCAAATTCGCCGGCCTTATTTCGATCGGGGACGTGGTGAAATCGGTCGTTTCCGAAAAGGACGACCTGATCGAACAATTGAGCAACTACATCAGCGGTAAATATCTGTAAAGACGGTTACGGTCCGTTTTCGGCCGTTATTTCTGTAAAGACAAACACCGTGGCCTCGAATGTTCCGCTCCGAAAACTCGGCCCGTCGGGCCCGTTCGTCTCGGCGATCGGCCTCGGCTGCTGGCAATTTTCCCAGGGCAAAGGCTTCTTCGGAAACACGTGGGGGACGCTCTCCGACGAAGAGGTCGCCGAAATCGTGAGAGTCTCGCTCGAAGGCGGCATCACTTGGTTCGACACGGCCGAATCGTACGGCGGGGGCCAGTCCGAGCGGGCGCTCTCCGCGGCTCTCAAAAAGCTCGGCAAAGCCCCGGGCGAAGTTGTTATCGCGACAAAATGGATGCCCGCCTTCCGGACGGCCCGCTCCCTTCTGAAGACGATCGACGTCCGGCTCAAGAACCTCGACGGCTTCGGCATCGACCTCTACCAGATCCACCATCCCATTTCGTTCTCGAGCACGTCCGACCAGATGCGGGCCATGGCCCGCCTCGTCGAAAGCGGAAAGGTCCGCCATATCGGCGTCAGCAATTTTTCGGCGAAAAACATGCTGGCCGCCCGGCACGCTCTGGCCGCTTACGGCCTGAGTCTGGCGTCCAATCAAGTCCATTACAGCTTGCTCAACCGCAAGATTGAAACTAACGGCGTGCTAGCGGCGGCCAAGGACCACGGCATCACGATCATCGCCTACTCCCCGCTCGAACAGGGTTTGCTGACCGGGCGGTTCCATGACGACCCGGACCTCATCCGCCGGAGCCCCGGCTTCCGGAAACACCGGGCCGGCTTTAAAACGAAAGGGCTCGCCCATAGCCGGCCGGTCGTGGACACGGTTCGCGAGGTCGCCGCGGGGCGGGGCGCGACGCCGGCCCAAATTGCGCTCGCCTGGCTCCTTCAAGCCCATGGGGACACGGTCGTGGCCATCCCCGGAGCCACGAAAGTCGCCCAAGCGCGCGATAATGCCGCCGCGATGGCGGTCATGCTGACGCGCGACGACCTCGACCGCCTGGACAGCGTTTCGGCGATCTTTAAAAAATGACAAAGAGGGGGTCAGGCCTAAGCCTGACCCCGTCTTTGACAATCGGAATCAGGTTGACCTATTCTTAGGACAATGCGGGCCGCGGCGCTTAAAATCCTAGGGGTCCTCTCGTCGGCCGGTCTTGTCGCCGTTTTCTCGTTCGTTCTCGTGAACCCCCGGGAAACTCTAAAAGCGCCCAAAGGGGAAGATCTCCGGAATCTCGCCGATGACGGCGCCTGGTGCTGGTTCGCCGACCCCCGGGCGGTCTTCGTCAAAGGACGAACGGAAAAAATTTACGCCGGATGGGTGGACAATTCGGGAAGCATCTGGGCGGGAAGTCTCGATCCCAAAACCCGGCAGGTCGTCTCCGCGAATCTTCACTATCGCTTCGAAAAAGACGACCACGCCAACCCGGCGCTCCTCGCCTTACCCGACGGCCGGGTCGTCGTGTTTTATTCCGCTCACGGCGGCACGGAGGACAAGGGCATGCGTTATAGGATCTCCGCGCGGCCCGAAGACGTCACCGAGTGGGGCGAAGAGGTCCTCGTCGGCACGAACACCGGAGGCCCGCGCGGCTATTGTTACCCGAACCCCGTCCGGCTCTCGAAAGAGAACGGCCGTATCTATCTTTTTTGGCGCGGCGGAAATTTCAAACCGGCGGTCTCCTGGACGGACGACCTTAAAACATGGGCCCCGGCACGAACCCTCATCGCGAGCGATGACAACGCGAACGTCCGGCCTTACACCAAATTCGACACGAACGGCGCGGACCGCGTCCACATCGCCTTCACGGACGGCCACCCGAGGAACGAGCCCGCCAACAGCATTTACTACGCTTGCTACCGGAACGGAGCTTTTTACAAAGCCGACGGCCGGAAAATCAAGGACGTTTCCGAACTCCCCCTCGCCCACCGCGAGGCTGACCTTGTCTATGACGCGAAACAAACGGGCGTGCGGGCTTGGATCTGGGACGTGGCCGCAGACGGGAAAAACCGGCCCGCGATCGTTTACAATCGGCTCCCGTCCGAGAACGACCACCGATATCACTACGCCCGGTGGACCGGCAAAAAATGGGACGACCACGAAATCTGCGCCGCCGGGCCCTGGTTTCCGCGCACGCCCGAGGGAAAAAGCGAGCCCGAGCCGCATTACTCGGGAGGGATCGTCCTGGACCACGACGACCCGACGGTCGTCTATCTCTCTCGCCGGGTCGGCCCCGTGTTCGAGATCGAGCGGCGGCGGACCCGAGACGGGGGCGCGACCTGGACGACCGAGCCCGTGACCGCCCAATCAGCCCGGGACAACGTCCGCCCTTTTGTCATCCGAAACCATCCCAAGAACGGGCCGGCCGTGCTCTGGATGTCGAACGATCTCTATCGCCACTACACGGATTTTCGGGCCGTCCTCAAGATGTCAAAATAGGGCCAGAC
>JBGOYP010000185.1:0-5469 GCA_041479785.1 Candidatus Aminicenantia bacterium
CAGGTCGAAGACGATGTCCAGGCCTTTTTCCTTGCCGAGCTGCTCGACGATGGGAATCAGCTCACTCTGAAGTTTCCCGAGCAGGCGCTGGCTCATTTCGTTCATCGAGGCATAAGCGTCTTCGGCGACGCGCTTTCGCTCGGTATTTTTCCGTTCGAGGTCGGCCGATTTCTGGAGGATGGCCTCATCGGTCATCGTGATCCGCTGGGTGCTGAGCTCGGTCTGAATTCTGCGGATCTGGTCGTCGAGCGCCGCGACCTTAGTCTGGTTCTGCTTATCCGCGTCCTGGAGCCGGGCCAGGACGCGCTTCCCCTCGGCCGATTTTTCGAGGATTTCCGGGCTGTTGACGACCCCGATCTTGGCCTGGGCCGAAGCGGTCGCCGCCAGGGCCAGGACCAAGGCCAGCGTTCCAATGAGGGCATATGTTTTTTTCATCGTCAAACCTCCATATTGGAAGATATTCCGTTGTCAGACCTAGAACGTGGTTCCAATCGCAAATCGAAAGGCGAAATTGGAATCTGTTGTGTAGATCCGGCGGTTATTATACGAAAAAATCAGACGGAAGGTAACTCTGAGCGCCGGGACGAAGATCCGTGCTTCCAGGCCGGTCGAGGTATACATATCGTTCCAGCTGACCTTCCCGTTCTGGTCATAGGCATTGCCGCGGTCGTGAAAGGCGATGAGGTATAAAGGACTCTCCTGACCGCCGACATGAAGGATATACTCGAAGTTCATGACGAAGGACTTCATGCCCCCGACGTTCGTCCCCGAGGAGTCGCGCGGGCCGATCGTATAGATTTCGTAGCCGCGGATGTTCCGCTCGCCGCCCAGGTAAAACCGTTCCCAGAACGGGACGGTGGAGTTCTTCAGGGGTTTCGCGTACGAATACTCGATATGAAATCCCAGGGACTGGCCCCGGACGATCGGCTGATAATGGGTGAATTCGAAGGTCGGCTTGATCAGATGGATGTCCCCGCCCAGGAACGTCGGGGCGTACTTCAGCTGGATCAGGTACATCGTGCCCGACGAAGGCGTCAGGGGGCTGTCGATCGTGGACCGGTAGAGAGAGGGGGAAATCGAGCTCATGTAGTAGCTTCCCCAGCCGAACATCGACATATAATAATAATCGTACATCGATGTCCCCGTGTAGGGTGTCGTCGCCGCGGTGCCCGCTCCCGAGGTCCCCGTGCTCGGAGACGTGATGTTGATATCCTGCAGGCTGTACGTCAAGTTGACCCGCCAATAGCTGGGGAGGCGAAACCCGGACGTCAGGTCAATGCCCCGGTCTTTGCGGTCGTAAAGGTAGGGGTATTGGATATAGCGGTCGTAGATATTGAACCCGAGCGTGATGGGTTTGTCGAAGACATAGGGTTCCTGAAAACCGAAGCTGTAGTTTCTGATCCGCTTGCCGTATTGGGCCGTGAGTTCGAGATTCTCGCCGGCGCCGAGGAAATTCACCGTGGAATAGCTCAAGGCGATGAACGTGCCTTCATAGCCGCTGTAGCCCGCCGTGAACTGGATGTTGTTCCGTTGGAGCTCCTTGACGTTGACCGTCACGTCGAACTGCGTGGGAGCGTTGGGGTCGGGCTTGACGTCGGGGTCTTTCTCGAGGTCGACGAGGCCGAGCTGCTTGATCCGGAGGACGCTGTCCTTGAAAAAGGCCAACCGGAAGGGGTCGCCCTCCCGAATGAGCATTTCGCGCCGGATGACCTTGTCTTTTGTAAAGATGTTCCCCTTGAATTCGAGACGGCGGAGGAAGCAGACTTCGCCTTCGTTGATGTTGTAGGTCAGGTTGACGAGCTTGTTCTTCGGGTCGAGGTTTTCGACGGGGATCACCTGCCCCCACAGATGACCGTAGTTCGAAAGGACCTCCTGCATGTCCTTGATGGTCTTTTCCCGGACCGTCGTGCGGTAGATGTCGCCCTTCTTGAACTTGACGAAAGACATGAGGCCCGCCGTGCCGAACGCTTTGTTGCCCTCGATCTTGACCTCTCCGACCCGATAGATATACCCGGCGTCGACCGGGATGATGATCTTCATCATCGTTTGTTTCTTGAAAAATGGAAAGGACCGCCGGGTGATCTGCTCATACCGCGGTTCGCCGACCGTGGCCTCCATATAGCCGTTCTCCTGGAACGCTTTCTTGACGCCGGCCAGGTCGTCCGCGACCTTGTTCTCCTTGAACAGGCTCTTTCCCGTGATCAGAGTCAGAAGGTTGGCCGTCTGGTTCTCTTTCATCGCCTCCCGGAGGACGCTCGAGGGGAGTTTGGGCCGGCCGACGAACTCAACCTCGCCGACGCGGACCTTGGGGCCCTCGTCGATATTGAACAGGACCTCGACCTCGCTCTTGCCTTTCTTCCCTGTTTCGACGGCAACCTTGGCCGCATAAAGCCCTTTTTCGGCTAGAAGGTCTTCGATCGTTTTCTTGATCCGCTGGATCTTCGCGGGGTTGTAATAAGAATAGGCGATGATGAATTCGTCCTTTTCCTTAAGCTTATTGACGATATCGTCTTCTTTGACCTTGCTTCCGGTTTTATACGTGATCGTCCGGATGACCGGGTTCTCTTCGAGATATATCTTAATGATCTTCCCCCTAGCCCCTTGTTCCTGTTCGATCCGGATGTCCGCGAAGAAACCGGTGGACCAGAGAGTATGAAAATCCTTTTTAACTCCTTCTTCGTTGTAGAAATCCCCTTCCCGGCTGGTGAGGTAGAACATCACCGTCTCGGGCGTGACGCGTTCTGTCCCTAGGATCTGGATTTTCTCGATCAATTCCTGGCCGAATCCCGCCAGGGGGAGAGCGAGCAGCAGGAGAACGAAAAACCACTTCTTCATGGTCTTATCCTTATACCATAACGGGGGCCGCTTTTCAAAAGGGATCGGCTCCAAGAGGTAAAACCGCGGGATCAGGCGGACCGTTTCAATTCGCCGCGGTCCATGACGAACGTCTTCCCGCAGAATTCCGCAACCTTGTCATTATGCGTGACGATCACCGAGGACAGCCCTTTTTTCCGGTGCAGGTCGAGAAGAAGATGGAGGATGCGCTCACCGGTTTTCCAGTCGAGGTTCCCCGTCGGCTCGTCCGCCAGAAGGAGCCGGGGCTCGTTGGCCAACGCCCGGGCGATGGCGACTCGCTGGAGCTCCCCTCCCGAGAGAAGAGCCGGCCGGCAATGGGCTTTGTCCTCGAGGCCGACTTCGCGGAGGATCTCCGTCCCCCGGCTCAAGGCGACCTCCTTGGCCGACCCGGCCATCAGGACCGGGAGGCCGACGTTTTCGACCGCCGTGAATTCGGGGAGGAGATGGAAAAACTGGAAGACGAACCCGATCTTCCGGTTCCGGATCCGGGCTAGGCTCTTTTCGTCGCGATCGAAGATGTCCTCGCCCTCGAGAAAAACCGTGCCCTCGGTCGGTCGGTCGAGCGCCCCCAGCAGATTGAGCAAAGTCGTTTTCCCGACCCCCGAGACCCCCATGATCGCGGCGATGTCCCCCGCCTCGAGCTCGAATTCCAGGCCGCTGAAGATCCGGAGGACTCCCTCGGGGAGGGGGTATTCCTTCCCCAGGTTGACGGCGCGCAGCAGATTACTCATATTTCAACGCCACGACCGGATCGACCTTGGCCGCCCGGCGCGATGGAAACAGGGTCGAAACAAGCGATATGGCGAGCGAAACTCCGACAATCAGCAGGATATCAACCAACCCAATGCGGAAGGGCACGAAAGAAATCTGATAAATATCGACCGGCACCTTGACGAGTTTGAACACGTTGGCCAGCCCGCACCAGGCCAGGCCGAGAGCTGTGCCGCAGCCGGTGCCAATGACGCCGATGAGTGACCCTTGTAGGAAAAAGATCTTGCGGATGCTTTTTGACGTCGCCCCCATGGCGAGCAGGATCCCGATGTCCCGCGTTTTTTCCATGACCATGAGGATGAGAGTGGCGATGACATTCAAAGCGGCCACGATGACGATGAGGGCGATCGTCAGAAAAATGATGTTTTTTTCGAGCTTGAGGGCCGAGAAGAGCGATTTGTTGAGCTCCATCCAGGTCGTCACATACGCCAGCGGGGGAAGGACGCTCTTCAGCCGTTCTTTCAAGCGCGCCGCGTCGAAAATGTCGTCGATCATGACCTGAAGATACGTGACGCGGCCTTCGAGCCCGAAGAATTTCTGAGCGACGGGCAGCGCGACGATCGCGGTCGAGGAATCGAACTCGTAAAGGCCCGTGGCGAAGATCCCGCTGACCACGAACTTCTTCTGCTTGGGAAGGAGCCCCAACGGCGAGAGCGTCATGTTGGACGTGATGACGGTCACGGCATCGCCGACGGACACGCCCAGGACAAGGGCGAGGTCCTGGCCGAGGAGGATCCCGTCGCGGCCCGTCTCCGGGGGAATCGCGCCGCTCACGAGCGTCCGGAGCCAGGGCGACTGCGCCGTCTCCAGCTTGAGGTCCATCCCCTTGAGCATGGCCGGCTGCTTTTTCAACGGTCCGTTGATGAGGGTGTAGCTCAGGGCGATCGGCGAGACCGACCGGATGCCGGGGGCCTGTTTGATTCTGGCCATGAGATTTTCATAATCCCGGAGGCCGTCCGCGTGCACGTCCTGGATCATGAGATGGGACGTCGCGCCCAGGATCTTGTCCTGGACATCGGCCTGGAAGCCGGTGATCAGGGCGATGGCGATAATCAGGGCCGCGACGCCGATCGTAATGCCGAGGACCGAGATGAAGGTGATGACGGAGATGAACGCCTGTTTCCGCTTCGCGGTCAGATAGCGCCGGGCGATGAAAAATTCGTAGCTCATAGCGTCCTGTGTCCCGGTCTACTCCTTCGGTCGCAGCAGAGGAAAAAGGATGACCTCCCGGATCGTTTTCCGGTTGGCCAGCAGCATGACGAGCCGGTCGATGCCGATCCCTTCCCCGCCGGTGGGCGGAAGCCCGTATTCCAGGGCTTTGACATAATCCATATCGACCGGATGGGTTTCGTCATCGCCTTTCCGGCGCTCTTCGGCTTGCTGCTCGAATCGCTGCCGTTGCTCCGCGGGATCGGTCAGCTCGGAAAAGGCGTTCGCGATCTCCATCCCCGCGATCATCAGCTCAAACCGCGCCGCCTCGGCCGGAGCGCCTTTCGCGGCCTTGGCCAGCGGCGAAATATCCTTGGGCGGATTGATGATAAAGGTCGGTTGGACGATGCGAGGCTTGACGTGTTTATCGAAAATGATGTCGAGCGCCTTGCCGTACGTCAGCGGCTTTTTTTCGGGCGCGAGTTGCTCGGCGGACTTGATGATCTCGGCCGGGTCGCCGAACTTTTCCGGGGCCAAGCCGCTTCCGCTCGACAGCGCGTCCATGAACTTGACCCTCTTGAACGGCCGGCGGAGCGAGATCACGTCGTCCCCATACGGAAATTCGTCCTTGCCGAGAAGGGCGCCGCAGAGCTCGACCAGGAGGTCCTCGGTCATGGCCATCATGTCGTCGTA
>JBGOYP010000186.1:0-5469 GCA_041479785.1 Candidatus Aminicenantia bacterium
GCGATCCTCTGCGCCAGTTCCCGTTGCCGGCTTAGTTGGAGGCCGAAATCCCGGTCGACGTCGTGTGTTTTTTGAGACCGAACGATCTGAAGCTCCAGATAGCGGGATCCCGATTCGGGTGAGTAGTCTTTAAAATAGGCATCACGAACCTTTTTGAATTCATCGTCCGTGGAAGCCTCCGCGGCTTGTTTCCTCTGGCTCAATTCCCGGTCCGTCGGCAGCCGATAGAAATGTTCGGCGATGTCCATCCCGAGATGCGGATAAATGACGACCAGGAATACCCACAGCTGGAGCAAGACCATGAGGGCGATCGAGGGCCGATTGATGGCGGTCGAGACAAACAGGCTCAAAGTGTAAAATACGATCAAATACAGCGCCGAAGCGACAATCAGGCTAGCGATCCGGAGTCCGTCGTCTCCCGTTAGTTTGAGCGTCGGCTGGGTGAGCAGGATCAGGACCGTAACAGCGGCCGCGACCAGCAGGGAGCCGAGGACGATCGCGAGACCAGCGAAAAATTTTCCGAGCAAAATATGATGCCTCGGCAAGGCGTTGGCCAGGGCGAGTTTCAAGGTTCCGAACGATTTTTCCTCGGCTACGGCATTATAGGTCAGAAAAACGACCATCAGACTCAAGACGACTCTGACCAGGAAGGCGAAATCCACGAAGCCGAATCCCGAGAGCGACCGCTGCCGCTCCGTATAGCGAGTCCCCATATAACCCGATAGCCGGTCGGGGATTTGGAGGTAATTCACCGAAGCCTTGTTCCCCAGGATTCGGTCTTTTCCTTGGACGAGGATGCTGAGGACCTGGGGCGGCCTGTAGATTGAGATGTCGAACAGATTTCCCTTCATCTCGTTTTGCGCGGCGACGTAGTCCTGCTGGCGCTGCTGGAAATCCTGGACGTTGATGACCGTGCTCCCGACCGCGATGGCCAGGGTGAGCAACAGGCCGATCAAAAATTTCGCCGACTTCAGATATTCCAGAATCTCCCGTTTGGCGATCGTTCCGATCATTTTTTCACCTCAAATACGGTGACAGATATGGCATTCCCTTATTCGCGGATACGGCGCGGCTTGTGAAATTCGGGAATGCCGTATCTGTCGCCGTATTCAGTCACCGTATTTTACCGCGCGTCATATCTCAGGAAGGTCACGTAGGATCCGGCAAAAAATAGGAATCCGAAGATGACCAGGACAAGGACGTCCGGCCAGGTCGTCGCGGCGACATCTCCGAACCGGACCGGTTTGTATTCGACCTTAGGTGCGGGGGCCTTCCGGTCGATCCCCCCGCCGCCGACGGCCATGTTTCCGAATCGGGTAAAGCCGGATTTGCTGGAGATGTCGCGGTCGATCGCTTGCTTGAATCGGGACCGGGTTTCCTGCCAGGCTCGGTATTCCGCGAATCCGGTGTTGGACAATTCGGCCATAATATGGACGAAGCAACTGACCGGCGAAAGCCGCGAAATGTTCCGGGCGATTTCAGCCTGCAGATGGCGCTGGTTCTCATAGAGAGCGTCGATCCGGTCGAGTTCCGTGTCGGACTTGATCCGGTATTGTTCCTGGACCTCGGTCTGCTTCTTATTATAGGCCTTCGCGTTCTCGTCCCCGGCGCGGAGGTTTTTAAAAAAATCACGCTCGGTCATGTCCTTGACGCCCGGCATGGTTTTCTGGAGCTGACGGATCTCTTGGTCTTCCTCTCGCTGCATCTGCATTCGGACCTGGCTCTTTTCGATATCGATCACCTGCTGGGATTTCACCGGCCGGACGATCTTGGCGACGATGACGCTGGCCTTAGGCAGGATCAGGAACAGGATAACCCAGCAGACCATCAGACCGACGATCGCCGATAGGGCGCTCCGGTTCAGACTCGAGACGAGCAATCCGAAGGTTAGAAAAACGAGGATATAGGCCAGCGATGCGGCTACGCCGACTAGGAAACGCCCGAACAGGCCGGCGTCGGAGAAAATCGCATGCCCCATGATCAAGAGGACGAAAAGGCCGAGCAGAATCCCCAGCAAAAAAACGACGCCGACAAGAAGTGAGCCGGCGGTCATCTTGGCCATAATGACCGTGTTTCGCGGCACGGCGTTGGCCATGATCTGGCTCAGGGTCCGTTTCTCTTTTTCGCCGGCAATACTGTTATAGGTGAAGAGCATGGCCAGCAGCGACATGATGACGGCGACGATGAACGACAGATCGATGCGGCCGTAAAGAAATGACAGGGGGCTGTCGAGGCTCCGGGTGTTGACGAATTGAATCTGAGCGCCCCAATTGGTGATGTATCCGACGGTCTCGACCGACGTCGGGAGAAGATGCTCGACGCCGCCCGATAGCATGCTCAACGGAGATGACGGCCGGAATGCGGCCCCGCCCAGGCGCATGACGTCGATGACCATTTTATGACTGTCGTCGTAGAGGCGGACCGAATCGCGGTCATTTTGCTCCTTGGCCTGATAATCCTTGGCATTGATGAAGAATCCCAGCGGGATGATGATCATACAGAGGAGCGTGGCGACGACGAACCGGAAATCCCGGATGTTCTCTTGAAATTCCTTAATGACGATGGTTTTAAACATGCTCCGTCTCCCCATCACCGGACGTCATATCTGAGGAAGGCGACGAACGCCCCGGTGAAAAAGAGCAAGTTGAACGCGACGAGCAGAAGGGCATCGGGAAGGACGTTCTTCACGACGTCCTCAGTGCGGATCCGGCCGGCTTGTAAGACGGGCGCAGGGGCTGACCCGTTTCCTTTGAACCCGACGTTTGAGCCGCCTTTCTGTCGGAATTCCTGGTACTGTCCGTAAACTTGGTCGTCGAGCGCCGCGCCGAATCGGCCGACGTCCTGACGGTACTGCTCGAATTGCATCCATCCTGTCCGGGCGACTTCGGCCATGGGGCGGACGAAACAGCTCACGGGCGAGAGCCGCGAGATATGGACGGCAAGCTGCATCTGGGCGTTCTGCCGGTTGTCCTGCTCCCGGTCCAATTTCTGAAAGGCCTCGGTGAGTTTGGCTCTGAATTCGGCGGACACGGCGTCCTGTTTTTCCTGGGTGTTATCTCCGGATTCCACGATCTTGTCGATCTCCACGGAACGGGCTTTCTCGTTCTCGAGACGGACCCGGTTTCTTTCCTGGAGGAGGAGTTGTTGCGACTTGACCGGAGAGATCAGCTGGGCCATGACGACGCTCAGGCGCGGAAAGACGCCGAAGAGGAAAACCCAGCAGAGAAGGAGGATGATGAACGAGGAGACGGCCTGTCGGGTCAGCGCCGAGACCAGGAGGCCGAGATTGAGGAAGGCGCCGATGACGAGGATCGAAAGGACGAGCGCCAGCGCGGTCTCCCCCAGGACGCCGCCGGGGCCGGCGAGGCTGTACCCGCAGGCGATAAGAACGAGAAGACTCAAGATCATCGCGGCCAGAAAGGCGCCGACAAGAATGGAGAAATGGGCTGCGGTCTTAGCCAGGATGACCGTCGGGCGCGGCACGGAATTGCCCAGGATCTGCCGGAGCGTCCCTTGCTCTTTCTCTCCCGAGACGGCCCCGAAAGAAAAGACGATCGCCAAGAAGGTCATGATGACCGAGACGATGAAAACGAGGTCGAGTGGGCCGTAGAACGAAGCATAAAGGTTCTCGTAACTCTGATTGTTGTTCAGCCGGATGTCGATGGGCGGTTTTTGCCGCGTCGTGGCCGGCGACTCGGCGATGTTCGGGACGATAATATCGAGACCCTGGGATAAGAAGCCGAACGGCGACGGCGGCCGGAAGCCCTTACCTCCGCCTTTGTATAGGATATCCTCGACCGTCTTGTGGTCCTGTTGGTAGAGACGGAACGATTCCTGATAGGCATGCAGCCGGACCTGATAATCGCGCCCTCCGACATAGACGCCGAGCGGGACGAGAATCAGGCATAGCACGAGGACCATCAGGATCCGGCGGGAAGCGAAATTCTCCAATAATTCTTTCGCGAAGATGGCTTTAAACATGGTTCCTCCCTGGAGAAACCAAAACGGTTACGCCGTCAGGGGTTCGGATTTCATGTAGTCGATGTAGATCTTGACCAGGTCCTCGTACTGAAGCTCCTCGCGCGTCCGCTCCAGCACCAGCCGCCCTTCTTTCATGATCCCCACCCGGTCGCCGATCTCCTTCGCCCGGAAGATGTCGTGGGTGGACATCAGGATCGCCTTCCCTTCCGCCTTCAGCTCGGTCAAGATCTCTAGAAACTCCTCGGCCGCTTTAGGGTCCAGCCCCGCCGTCGGCTCGTCGAGCAGGATCGCCAGCGCGTCCTTGATGATCGCGATCGAGATCCCCAGCTTCTGCCGCATCCCTTTCGAAAACGTTTTTACCCGCTGCTCGAACGCCTTCTCCTGGAGCGATACCCGGCGCATGACCTGGTAGTAGGCCTCCTTGGCCAGGCCCGTCTTCCCGCCCAGCTTGGCGAAAAAGTCGAGGTTCTGGCGGGCGGTAAAGTTGCCGTAGAGCATCACGTTCTCGGAGACGAAGGCGACGTACTTCTTGGCCTCGAGCGGGTCGCGGGTCACGTCGATTCCGTTGATGAAGCACGTGCCGGTCGTCGGCGGGATGAAGTTGAGGAAGAGGTTGATCGTGGTCGTCTTGCCGGCGCCGTTCGCGCCGAGGAGGCAATAGACTTCGCCCGCCCGGACCTCCAGGTTCAGATGGTCCAGAGCCAGGACCCCGTCCTCGTACCTCTTCGAGAGGTCGTCCGCTTTCAAGTACAGTTTTTGTTGACTCATCGTATCCTCCCAAGTATTGAATTTATGTATCTTTTGTCCTCATCGGACATCGTATTTCAGGAATCGGACATAGGCGATCGCGAACGGCGCGACCAGCCAGAAAACCAGCGAAACCAGGCTGTTTCCATTGGCTTTGAAAGCCTCTGCGAGCGACGACGGCGTCATTGAAAATTTCGGCAGCTTCTTGAAATCCACGGGGAGCGCCATGAACCCCATCGTCGTCCCGCCGCTCGGACGGATCATGATCGTGCGTTTGACCTTGCTGAACAGCTCGCTGTCCAGGGCTTTCTGATACGCCAGCACGGCTTCTCCGTACTTTATTCGTTCGACCTCGCCCGTTCCACAGATATCGGCGATCAATCGGGCGAACGCGGCGCTCGGGGACAGCAGAGAAATGTTCACGGCCAGGGTTTGTTGTCTTCGTTTTTCCTGTCGGTAGGTCTCGTCGATCCGGCCGACCTCCCGCGCTTTCCGGTCGCGAGCGCTCTGTTCGATGTCATTCTTGACCGCGTCCCATTTTTTTCTCTCCGGCGTCTTTTCATCGTCGGCCGTCC
Source organism: Candidatus Aminicenantia bacterium (assembly GCA_041479785.1). Classification (GTDB taxonomy): domain Bacteria; phylum Acidobacteriota; class Aminicenantia; order Aminicenantales; family UBA4085; genus JBGOYP01. The sequence goes on from JBGOYP010000186.1 coordinate 5,304, forward strand.
CCTGGCGCCCGACTCCGAAGATGAGGTCATATTGCCGGCCTAGTTCCTTCGCCGTTTCCGTGTCGACCGACTTGGCAAGCAGGGATTTTTCGAGCGAGACGGCCGTTTCCGTCCGGACGGGATAGATGACCGAGGCGATCATTCCGCTCAGCTTGGGGGCGATCAA
>JBGOYP010000187.1:0-5464 GCA_041479785.1 Candidatus Aminicenantia bacterium
ATTACGTATTCAACTACAGTCCGAAAGACGACCGGTCGTATTCCATCCGGATCGAATTCAAAAAAGAAACCGTCAGTCGCCAGGAAATCGTACGAGTGATTGAAGACCTCCTAGCAAAGCTAAAAATGCGGGTTTCGTAAAAAAACGAGCTGGATTTGCTTGACTTTCCCTATTTTATTGTTAGTTTACATAATATTACTTATGCGACTCAATATTTATATATTATTTAATTCTATTATTATCAACTAGTTAATCCCTTGTTAGAAATGTGGATTTCTTTTCCGACGATATCTTGTGCGTTTGTTGAAATCTACCCCCCCTATGTAGAAGCTTCCTCATACCCTCTCGCTTATCGTCCCGACTACGACGCGAATCGTAGAGCCTTCACCGGCCCTATCGCGACAGCCATCCTGAGCAGGTTAAACTAGAAGCTTTTACCTAACCCGAAAAAGTCCAGCGCTTTTGAGAGGCGACGACCACGGGCCGCCCGCAGAACGGGCTGCGCGGCTCAGGCGAGCTCAAGTCCCGTCGGGAAGATCATCGAGACGTTTGGCACGTCGATGACCGTGGTTACGCCAATCGGAGGGCGTTCCAGACCGCCTTGCTGATTTGAATATCCTGCACGGCCACGCCCGTCAGGTCCGCGACCGTAATCTCGTCCTCCGCCGAGCGGCGCATCCGTTCGTCGGCGATGACCCGGCCGATCTCAACGACATCGGACATCCGGACGGTGCCCGCGGCCAGGGCTTTGAAGACCTCTCCCCTGCTTTCGGCCTGCCTGAGGCTGTCGACCACAACCCGCGAAGCTTTCTTGAAGATGGCCGAATCAAGCTCCTGTTTTTCGGGCGTGTCCGCGCCGACGGCCGTGATATGTGTGCCCGGCCGGATCCAATCCGCCCGGAGAAGCGGCTTTTTGGACGGCGTGCAGGTCACGATAAGGTTGGCTGCCGAGGCGACGTCAGCGGGTTCGAGGGTTGTCTTAATTTTGAAGCCCAGCGCTTCCATATCCCGCCGGTAGGCGTCTAGTTCTTCGTTATCGAGGCCCCAAACAATAACCTCACCGAAGGCCTTGACCTTGCGGAGATATTCGAGCTGCATTCGGCCTTGCGTTCCGGCGCCTAAGATACCGACGCACCGGACGTGCCGCGGCGCCAGATATTTTGCCGCGATTGCGCCCGCCACCGCCGTTCGGACGTTCGTGAGATATCCTTCGTCGAGGAGGATCGCCTCGAGCTCGCCGGTCTTCTGGCTGAAAAGAAGCATCAGCCCGTTGCCCGAGGGCAGGCCGATCTTCGGGTTGTCATAAAATCCCGAGGCGACCTTGATGACGAAAAGGTCATCATCACGGATGAAACCGTATTTGATATGGACATCGCCCGGCGGATTTTCGAAGATCATCTCGCCGACCGGAGGAACGACGACGCGGCCGGCGGAATACGCGACGAATCCTTCTTCGATCAGCGGAAGTGGATCGATCGTCCTCAGCGCTTTTTGAATCTCTTCCAGCGGAACGATGACGGGCATATCGGCCTCCCAGGTCCATTAGGCGACTAACGTATCCGAACGGCCTTGATCATGACGCCAAGCTCTCTCCGGTCCTGGTTTTGCTTCCAGATGTCCGAGGGGATCCAAAAATCGCCGGCTTCAAATATGATGCGTCGGTCATCGCTCTGACGGTCGCTCAGCTGGATGATCTTGGCCCGCCAGGCGTGACCTTCGAGAACAACTGTGGTTTTGTGTCCGCCTTGTTGGACGGTGAAGCCCAGGTTTTCCAAAATCGGATGCCCGTTTCTCACCTCGACGTCCAGGATCCGCCCGCCGGAGATGTCTTCGAGAACCGCTCTTTTCCCGGTCCAGCGAAACGACTCGTTCCCGTCCCCCTCCAAGGGATACCAACCCCAAGCGAGGTTGTAGTCTTCGTTTTCGCATCCGGGGAATTTATTTTGATAATCATCGGCGACGAGGAAAGCTTTGCAGACGCGGCACGTGGGCGTCGGGAGGAATCCGTTGCGGCTGAGGTCCCGAAACTCGCCGAGCGTTTTAGAGTCCCAGAGGGATTCCAAGCTCTGGACATTCGCGTCCCCGACCGTCAATTGACCGTTGTAGTCGACGCAGCAGGGCGTGACGCGTCCGTCCCAAAGTACGGCCAACTGTTCATCGAACGCAGGACAGGCCGCCTTGTACCGTTCCACAAACCGGACTTTTTTCGTCAGATAATCCGAGAACGAGCTGATGTCCTTGAATCCCAGAATCACGCCGGGCAAAATTTCGCAATGGTCCCCTTTGAGGCAATCGAGCGGGGCCTCTCGGAACGGGTCCTGCAGACCTTCGAGGTCGCGCGGCTTGAAATCCAAACGATATTTCCCCGCCAGGCCGAGTCCAAACGACTTCCAGTCCTCGACGATGCGGATCGCCTTATCATGGCGATCGGTGAGCGGGAATGTTCGGGCGGGATAACCCTTATCGAGACGCGACTGGTTGAAGTGTTTGGTATTCAGGTACTGCAAAAAAATGCGCAGCGGAGAATTCCTCCGGAATTTCTCTTCGATGGTTTCCCGGATCCGCCTCAAATAGACCTCAAACGGAAGCTTCCCCCTCCGGTGCTCATGGTAGAGAGACGTCGTATCGGTATGGATCCCGATCGTCAGCTCTTCGATTCTCGAGGCATAAACGCGCTCCCGGTTTCGTTCGTTCAATAACGCGCCGTTGGTGAACAGCCGAACCGAACGACCTCGTTCGTGGATGCGGTCGATCAGCTCAAACAGATGGGGATTGAGAAAAGGTTCGCCCATCACATGGAGCTGGAGAGGTTCCCGCGTCAGGGCTTGATCCGCGACCTCATCGATGATTCGACAGGCCAAGTCTTTATCCATGACGCCCCGGCTTCGCGTCATCGATTCGTTGGGACAGAAGGTGCAGTTGAAATTGCAGTAATTCGTCAATTCCAAAAAAACGTATTTGATCGACGTCGCGGCCATCTTACCAAAGCTCCGGGGAGGGCCGAGACCTTCTCCCCACAACGATTGTAGAAATAACGATGGCTCGAGGCCCGTCCCGAATTCGACTTAAATTCCCTTGCTCATCGCCCCCAGGAAGTCCTGGTTCGTCTTGGTCTTCCCGAGCTTGTCGATGAGAAGCTCCATCGCTTCGACTTCGCCCAACTGGCTCAGGACCTTTCTCAGGATCCAAATCCGGTTGAGGTCGGCCTCTTCGATCAGGAGCTCTTCCTTTCGGGTCGCGGACCGGTTGATGTCGATGGCCGGGAACGTCCGCTTGTCGACGAGGCGCCGGTCGAGGTTGATTTCCATGTTACCCGTGCCCTTGAACTCTTCGAAGATGACCTCGTCCATCCGGCTGCCGGTATCGATCAAAGCCGTCGCGATGATCGTCAGGCTGCCTCCTTCCTCGACCTTCCGGGCCGACCCGAAGAACTTCTTCGGCTTGTTCAAGGCGTTAGCGTCGATGCCGCCCGATAGGACTTTCCCCGACGGCGGGATGATGGCGTTGTGCGCCCGGGCCAGACGCGTGATCGAATCCAGCAGGATCACGACGTCGCGCTTGATCTCGACGAGGCGCTTGGCTTTCTCCAGGACGATATTCGCGACTTGGGCGTTGCGCGCCGGCGGCTCGTCGAACGTCGAGGCGACGACCTCGCCGTTCACGCTTCGTTGGAAGTCCGTGACCTCCTCGGGCCGTTCGGCGACCAGCAGAACGATGAGGAAGATTTCCGGGTGGTTTTTCTCGATGGACTTGGCGATCGTCTTCAGGAGGGTCGTTTTTCCGGCCCGGGGCGGCGAAACGATCAGGCCGCGCTGGCCTTTCCCGATGGGCGTCATGAGTTCCATAATCCGGGCGTTTAGATTTTTTTGATTGCCATCCTGGAGCTTGATCATTTCGTGCGGATAGAGCGGAGTGAGCTGCTCGAAGTGGACGTTCCGGCGCTGGTCGATGCAGGCGTCCGGGTGCATGAAATTGATGGCCTCGATCTTGATCAGGGCGAAGTATTTTTCTCCATTCTTCGGCGGCCGGACGACGCCGGAGATGGTGTCGCCGGTCCGGAGCTGGAACTTGCGGATCTGGGACGGCGAAACGTAAATGTCGTCCTGGCTGGGAAGGTAGCTGAACTCGGGCGCCCGCAGGAACCCGAACCCGTCCTCCAGGCATTCGAGGACGCCTTCGGAAAACAACAACCCGTCCTTCTTGGCCTGGGCTTCGAGGATCTTGAAGATCAGGTTGTTCTTATTGTCTTTTTCGATTTCCTCATCGGGGATTCCGAACTGTTCGGCGATTTTGAGAAGTTCCTTGAGCTCCCGGCTTTCCAGGTCGATCAGGCTGAACTCCTTGGGCCATTCTTTTTCTTTCGTCATGGGACACCTCTCGTTAATGGGTTAAGGGCGGTTCCTGGGGCGTCTCGGGCTTCTCCCCTTCCCCGGCCCCGACCTTGTCGAGCGCCGGACTCTTCGGCCCTCGTTTCTTGTCCGGTTTCGGGGGAAGGTCCCTGGTCAAGACGATCTTCAGAACGTCCTCCATATGTTCGACCAAATGAATGGTCATGCCCTGGGCGATGTTCTTCGGCAGGTCTTTCAGGTCGGGTTTGTTGTCGAGCGGGAGGATGGCTTCCCGGATGCCCTCGCGATGGGCGCCCAGAAGTTTTTCTTTGATTCCGCCGACCGGCAGGACCTTGCCCCGAAGCGTGATTTCTCCGCTCATCGCGACTTTCTTGCTGACCGGGATCTCGGTCAGGAGCGAGAGGATGGCGATCGCGATCGTGATGCCTGCCGAGGGGCCTTCTTTAGGCGTCGCGCCTTCGGGAACATGGATGTGGATATCGAACGTTTTTGTCACGTCCTTGGTGATGCCGAGCTCGAAGACCTTGGCTCGGACATAGCTGAACGCCGCCTGGGCGGATTCCTGCATGATCTCGCCGAGCTGCCCGGTCAGGACGAAGTTGCCCTTCCCGTAGACCTTTGTCGCTTCGAACGTCAACAGCTCGCCGCCGAATTCGGTCCAAGCCATGCCGATCGCGACCCCGACCTCGTCCACGTTGTCCATGGCCGAGCGGCGGAATTTCGGGACGCCGAGATAGGCTTCGAGATTCTTGACGGTCACTTTCTCCATATGGTCCTTGCCGCTGGTCACGACTTTCTTGGCGACCTTGCGGCAGATCGAGGTGATCTCGCGTTCCAGGCTCCGGACGCCCGCTTCGCGGGTATAATCGTTGATGAGCTTCATGATGGCCGGATCCGAGATCGCGATGTTCTTCTCGGCCAGGCCGTGCGCCTTCGTCTGCTTCGCCCAGAGGAACTGCTTGGCGATCCGGAGCTTTTCGTCCTCGGTATAACCCGGAAGCCGGATGATCTCCATCCGGTCGATGAGCGGCCGCGGGATGGGTTCGATCATGTTCGCCGTCACGATGAACATGACCTGGGATAGGTCGAAATCGGTATCGATGTAATGGTCCAGA
>JBGOYP010000188.1:0-5458 GCA_041479785.1 Candidatus Aminicenantia bacterium
CTGAAAGGCGCGACGCTCGTCGTTGAACGTGTCGAGCATGAAGCTGATATGGTCGTCCTGGATGAACGTGTCGATGGAGTCGCGGTCCATGAGATGGGCCCGGATCTTGCCCGGCTCGGGGTCATAGCAGCGGAACGCGATGTAGACCCTCGATAAATCATACGTCACGAGGCACTCGGACTTTACAGGCGGAGGGACGTTTTCCCCGGGCGTCCATTCGTATCGGATATCGAGTATCGCGGCGTGTTTCCAGGCTTCTTCGTCGAGGTTGCCGTCGATGCGAATCGCGGAAACGGCCTGCGTCACGGAGAGAGTTTGAGCCGGCGGATTTTTTCCCGTCGCTCCCTGTTGTGCGACCGCAAGGCAGGGCAGGAGGAGCACGACCGCGGTCCGGGCCGCGTTCTTAGCTTTTTCCTTCAGGGCCATGATATCTCCTTAACCGGATTGCGGAGGATTTGGGCGAAACAATAACGAATATTCTATTGACAGATGGACGTTATCGTCTCGCTATTATATACGCAACGAATCGCGAAAAGGTTACTTTTATTCTTCGGGGTTAGGTCTAGGCCTGACCCCATTCCGTCCGCGCTCGAGCTTCTTCGATCATTCGGGCGACGAGAAGATTCCAGCTTATGAAGTCCGGCGCCGCCAGGGGCGCTCCCGTATCGGCGTGATAATTTTCGTGCATCATGCGGTTGCGGGCCAAGTCGGCCAGACATAGACGGGTAACCCGCGCCGCGACCTCGAGGGCCGCGTCGGGATAGCCATAATGGAGAAGAGCGTGCATGACCATCCAGTTGGCATGCGGCCAGATCGGCCCCTGCCAGTTCGAATAAGGTTTGATCACATTTTCGTTGTTATAGTCGGGGTCGTCGGCGGCCAGGGACCGGACACCATGCGGCGCCCATAGCTTTTTGGGGTCGAGCACAAAGCGCTCGATCATGGCCCGCGCCTGCTCTCGCGAGGCGAGCCGCGCCCAAAGAGCGACCTGGTTGCTGTACGTGATGCATCGGATTCGCGACCGTTCGACCGTATCATAATTATAATAGGTCGCGTCGCGAGCGTCCCAAAGGTATGCGTTGACGGCGTCCGCGAGCCGCCGGGCCCGTTCGCGGAACGCATCGGCGTCATCGGATTTGCCGAGATCGTCCGCGACGGCCGCCATCGCCCGATAATCGAGGACCAGGAACGCGTTAACGTCGACTCCGGCGACGCTGTTGTGATAGCGCCGGACCAGGGCCGGGTTGTTGTCGGCGCCCGACTCCAGGCTATCCCACCACTTGACGAGTCCCGTGGCCGCGTCGTTCATTTTCCGCTCGCGAAAGGTGACGCAGGACGTCATTTTTTCCCAGACGCCGTTGACCCAGCCGTAATCGTTGAGCGCACGGGACGCATAGTAAGCCGCTTGTCCCATGAGCGGCTTGATGTGGTAAAGACGGGCGTCCCGTCCGGACCAAGGCCGGATCCCGCCGGGCGTATGTCCGTCCGGCTCGGTATGATGGAGAAAATTCAGGCACCAGTTCTTGAGGAAGATGCCGTCGGCTTTATCGACCGAGATGAGGTGCAGGCCGACGAAGAAGGCGTCCCAGTCCCACAATTCTTCATAGACGCCGTTCGGGACGATGTAATCGTAGGGGAGAGCGCCGTTGGCTTTGCGGAGGACACGGGTTCGAAGCGCGCCGACCTCTTTTTTTGCCGCGGCGGAAAGCTCCGCGAGCGACATATCGGGGTCGAACGTCCGTTTCACGGGAGACATTTTCGGCGCGCCCGAATGATATCAGAAAAGACACCGCTCGGAAATCCAAAGTTTGACCTAAGCCCGCGATTTTTTTAAAATGGCGCGGGACTCTCCATGAAAGCCAGTCGCCTGAAGCAATACCTGCTTTCCGGGGTCTCGTTCGCCATTCCGTTCGTCGCGAGCGGCGGTATCCTGATCGCGCTTTCCATCGCGTTCGCCCCCATGACCCCGGCCGGCCCCGACTTCTCCCGCGCGCCCTTCCTCAAGCTGATCAACGACATCGGAACGGCGGCGTTCGCGTTCCTGATCCCCGTCCTCTCCGGATATATCGCTTTCGGCATCGCCGACCGGCCCGGCCTCGTCCCGGGCTTCGTCGGCGGCTATATCGCCGGGCAGGTCGGCGCGGGATTCCTGGGCGGACTCGTGTCCGGCCTTCTCGCCGGATTTCTTGTCTATTGGGTCAAGAGGCTCAGGCCGCCTAAATACCTCCGGCCGGTCATGCCCATCCTGGTCATCCCCGTGTTTTCCTCGCTCATCGTCGGATTCGTCATGTACAAAATCATCGGAGCGCCGATCCGCGACATCATGACCACCATCCAGCATTGGCTCGAGGGGATGAACACCGGAAACCAGGTCCTTCTCGGGATCATCCTCGGCTCGATGATCGCCTTCGATATGGGCGGACCGGTCAACAAGGTCGCGTTTTTCTTCGGCGCGGCGATGATTCAAAAAGGCAATTTCTCCGTCATGGGCGCCTGCGCCGCGGCGATCTGCGTCCCGCCCCTCGGTCTCGGCCTGGCGACGCTGCTCAACAGGAAACTGTGGACCGACGAGGAGCGGGAGGCCGGACTGGCCGCGCTCGCCATGGGCGCGATCGGGATCACCGAGGGCGCGATCCCGTTCGCCGCGGCCGACCCCTTGCGCGTGATCCCCGTAATCATGGCCGGGTCGAGCGTCGGCTCGGTCATCGCCATGCTGGGGAAGGTCGGCGATCACGCGCCCCACGGCGGTCCCATCGTTTTGCCGGTCGTGGACCATCGCTTGATTTATGTCGTTGCGATCCTCGCTGGGACATTCACGGTGGCGGGGCTGATGACGTTCATCCGCCGGCGCGCCGCCCGGAAAAAACCGGATAAGGAGATCTTATGAACATCGTCGCCGTCACGGCTTGCCCGACGGGCATCGCCCACACGTATATGGCCGCCGAGCGGCTCGAAAAAGCGGGGAAAAAGCTGGGAATCGCGGTCAAGGTCGAGACCCAGGGCGCCATGGGCATCGAAAACGAACTGACGCCCGCCGATATCCGGAACGCGGATGCGGTCGTCTTCGCCGTCGGCATAGCCGTCCAGAAGCGTGACCGTTTCGCGGGGAAAAAGGTCATCGAAATCCCGGTCCAGGACGCGATCAAGAACGCCGAAGGCGCCCTGGCGAAAATCAAAGACGAACTTGGCCGTTGAATTTTCCTTTTCTTTCCCTTTGCCGCAAGGCCTCCACGCCCGGCCGGCGAGCCTTATCCAGGAGCGTGCCGAACGTTATTCGGCGGACATCTTTTGGGACAACCTCCGTACCGGGGTCACGGCCGACGCAAAAAGTGTCCTCGCCCTGATCGGCTCGGACACGCTCTACAATGACCCCTGCCGGGTTCGGGCCGCCGGCCTTTCCGAGCGGGAAGCGATGGCCGAGCTATGCCATCTCATCGCCGAAGTCCTGCCGAAGCGGGAGGCGGAGGCTGAAGCTGCCCAAATAGCGCCCCCGGCGGGTCAAAATATCCCCCGCATCCTCGCCTTGGAGCGGGCGCTTTTTTTCGCCGGCGTTCCCGCGAGCGCGGGAGTCGTCCGCGGCCCTGTATTAATTTACGACCCGGCGCTCGAACATGACGCACGTGAGCCCGAATCCCGCGGTTCGCCGAACGAAGAGAACGAAGCTTTTCTCGGCGCGGCGCAAGCGCTCGAAGACGACCTCCGGCGCCGCCTCGAACAAACCGGGGACAAAACGGAACGCGCCCTGCTTGAAGCCCACCTAGCCATCGTCCGCGACCGCGCCTTTCGGGCTAAAGTCGGGGAAATCATAGGCTTGGGAGTATGCGGCGCCGCGGCCGCCGTAGATAAGGCGGGTCGCTGGTTCGGCGAAGCGCTTCGGGCGAGCCGGAGCGTTTATATCCGGGAACGGCTGGCGGATATCCGGGACGTGACCCGCCGGCTTATGGCTTTGATCGGCGACGGAACCCCCTCAGAGACGGATATCAAGCTTCTCTCGCCTGCCGTTCTGGTGACCGACGACCTGCCGCCGTCGAAATTCATGTCCTTGGCCAGGGACCGTCTTCTCGGTCTTGTCCTCGAAAGCGCCGGCGTGACCTCGCACACGCTGATCCTGTGCCGGGCGCGCGGGATTCCGGCGGTAACGGGATGCGACGGCATCCGCCGCCGCCTTCAGCCGGGCGAGGACGTTTACGTGGACGGCGGGCGCGGCCTCGTCGTGCCGTCTCCCGCCCGGCCGGTCGCCCGCTATTTCGAGCGGGAAGCCGAAGCCGACAAACGAAGAACGACCCTCCGAAGAGAAAACGCGGCTCGTCCCGCGATGACGGCCGACGGACGGAAAATAGAAATCGCGGCGAATATCGCCGATCCCGAAGAGCTGGCCGGCGCTTGGAACGACGGGGCCGAAGCCGTCGGGCTGTTCCGGACCGAGCTTCTCCTCTTCGACCGGACCGCGCCGCCCGACGAGGAGGAGCAATTCGCCGTTTATGCGCGCGCCGCGCGCGAGGCTGCCGGACGGCCGGTCATCGTCCGGACCTTCGATATCGGGGGCGACAAGCCGGTCCCGTTTCTGGCCCTCCCCGCGGAGAGCAATCCATTTCTCGGCAACCGCGGCATCCGCCTCTACAATCAATGTGAAAGCTTGGTCCTCGCCCAGCTGCGTGCCCTTTTGCGGGCGGCCGTGCTCGGCCCGCTAAAGATCATGTTTCCGATGGTGGCCACGGTCGACGAAGTCGCGGCGATGAAAGACCGGCTGGGACGGGTCCGGGACGAACTCGCCGCCGAGGGAGTTCCCCATCGCGCGGACATCGAGATCGGGATCATGGTTGAAGTGCCGGCGGCGGCGCTTTTGATCGACCGCTTCAGCGAACACGTCGATTTCTTCAGCGTCGGCAGCAACGACTTGCTACAATACGTCTTTGCGGCGGACCGAGGCAATCCCGCTGTGCGGGATCTGAATCAACCCCATCATCCGGCTTTTTTGCGCCTGCTCAAGTCCGTCGTCGACGAAGCGCACGGCCGCGGCCGGTGGGTGGGACTCTGCGGAGAAATGGCCGCATCGCGCCGATGGCTTCCGCTTCTCGTCGGGCTGGGGTTCGACGAGCTCAGCATGTCCCCGGCCGCTATTCCCGACATCAAATCCGCCCTGTGCGTCCTGAACGCGACGGAATGCCGGCGGGTCGCGCTCGAGGCCGCCGGCCTTTCCCGGACGACCGACGTGGAGGCGCTGCTGGAGTCTTTCGAGGCGGAGAGGGCCCCGGGCGAATTGATAACGCGGGAATTGGTGCGGCTTCGCTCCGGAAGCTCGTCGCGCGTCGACGCGCTTCAGGAGTTCGCGGCGATGATGGAAAGCGCCGGCCGGGCCAGGAGCCGGGCCGACCTCGAATCCGCCCTATGGCAGAGAGAAGACACGTTTTCGACCGGCATCGGTTTCGGCGCGGCGATTCCCCATTGTCAGACGCAG
>JBGOYP010000189.1:0-5456 GCA_041479785.1 Candidatus Aminicenantia bacterium
GAAGGGGATGGCCTGGCTGAACGACGCGTCATAATTCATATAGGTCGACGAACTTTTTTCGGCCGTATCCAGCCAGGAGTACGACGCCGAGTTTAGGTTTTGTCTAGCGAAATCGAACGACAGGACGGGAAGATATTTCTCCCGGCTGGCCGAAACGGCGAGGTCATAGATCTCGCTGCTGTACACCTGGACGGCCACGCCCAGGTTGTGCTTGACCGCCCGGACGAGGCATTCGTCCAGGGTGAGATTGAGGGCGGTTTTTTCCTGCGGGGCCGACCAGGCCGGAAGAATGGCGAGGGCTAGGACCGCCAGGAGAACGCTCGTTGGTTTTATTTTTGGCATTTCCTATCTCCACACGGGGTAGATTACGTTTCGCAGCATTCTTTTGCACATTTCATGCCATGATAAATTCGGCCCGGCCCAGGCAGCGATGCCGAATCAACGGCGGAATCTACTCATAAAACGGGGAACTCATTACCGGTTTTGTGTAAAATATTACCCATAACGACGTGATACGGGCTTGACCCCGTTCCGTTTCTACCGCCGACCGGTATATAATGAAGCCCAAGCTGCGGCCATGAAGATATCCATTCTCTCTTTTGGACGAAGGTTGACCGGACGGAAACTCGATGAAAAGCTTCCTCTCCAGGTCTTCAAGGAGTTCGAGGACAGCGTCAACCTCATCGAAGACTACGACCACATCGCCCGCAACCTTCTGGGTAAAATCCGGGAGGTCATCCCTCTTCCTAAGTTCATCCTGATGACCTTCGATACGGAAACCGGGCGGTTCGTTTGCGCGGCCTCGGCTAACGTCGCCGAGGACGACGTCCGGGCGCTCGCTCTGCCTCGGAACTCGCGGCTGGTCAAATGGCTCAAGGTCAACGAAACCTACCTCGAAATGTCCCGAAGGTCGGGTGTTGTCGAGTATTTATCGCCCCGCGAGACGGATGTCCTCGAGGCGCTCGGGATTGAGATCTGCTTCCCGCTGATCGCCATGAACAGGCTGATCGGCATTCTTCTCGTCGGCGCCAAATTGGACCGCGCGCCGTTTACAAAGCTCGAGATCTCGTTCATCTCTTCGCTCCTGCCCCAGGCCGGAATCGCCCTGGAAAACGCGCTTCTATTTAAGGAACAGCGGGAACGTCTGCGCCGGATGTCGCGGGCGGACAAGCTGGCGACCGTCGGGGAGCTCGCGGCGGGAGCGGCCCACGAAATACGGAATCCTCTGACCGCGATCCGCTCGTCCCTTCAGTATTTGGAATCTAAAAACGCGGATCCGACGTCCCGCCGGCTCCTGGATTCTGCGCTTCAGGAAACGGAGCGGATCGACAAGATCGTCTCGGCGTTGCTCTCCTTTTCGCGGCCCTCGGAGATCGTCAAGGAGCGCTATGATTTGCGCTTAACCATCAACGAAAGCCTGGAGCTCGTGTCGTTTCAGGCTAAAACGCAGAATGTCGCGGTGTCCAAGGACCTGCCATCGTCGCCTCTGCTCATCCGGGGAGACCGGGCCCAGCTCAAGCAGCTGTTTTTAAACGTTTTTCTAAACGCAATTCAAGCGATGCCGGCCGGAGGCACTTTGAGCGTCGAGGCTCGGGTGAAGGATGAGCGGAAGGCGGTCATTTCGATACGCGACACCGGCGAGGGCATCGCCGAAGAGAACCTGGACCGGATCTTCGACCCGTTTTTCACGACGAAAAAAAGCGGAACGGGCCTCGGCTTGTCCATCTGCTATAATATCGCCCGGACCCACCAGGGCGATATCGAAGTGAAGAGCAAACCGGGCCAGGGGACGACGCTTCTCGTGAGCCTTCCGCTGTTTTAACGATCACGGCGAGGTGCGGCATGAAATTCAGGGTTCTCGTCCTCGACGACGAAAAGAACATCCGCGACATTTTCACCCTTCTCCTCGAAGAGAACGGTTATCTCGTGCAGAGCGCCGCGACCGGGGCCGAAGGGCTCGAGAAGGCCGCGGCCTTCCGGCCCGACGTCCTTCTTCTCGACATGAATCTGCCGGACATGTCCGGCTTGGATGTCCTGTGCAACGTGCGCGAGCTCCTCGCAAAATGCCGGATCCTCATCATTACCGCGTTCGGCACGATCAAGAACGCAGTCGAGGCGACCAAACTTGGCGCCTACGCGTATCTCGAGAAACCCGTGGACAACGACGAACTGCTGCTCATGATCGCCCGGGCGCTCGAAGTCAAGAAACTCGAAGCCGAGGTTGAGGAGCTGAGGACCGAGCTGACCGCCCGCTACGCGTTCTCAAACATCGTCGGGACGAGCGCGAAGATGAATTCCATCTTCCAATTGATGCATAAGATCGCGCCCGTGGACGGTACGGTCCTGGTCACCGGCGAGAGCGGCACGGGGAAAGAGCTCGTCGGGCGCGCGGTCCATTTCGCCGGGCCGCGCAAAAACGGCCCGTTCGTCGTCGTGAATTGCGGAGCGATTCCCCGCGACCTGATCGAGTCCGAATTCTTCGGGCACAGCAAAGGCGCGTTCACGGACGCCAAAACGGAAACGACGGGAAAGTTCGAGCTGGCCCAGGCCGGGACGATCTTTCTGGACGAGGTCGGCGAGCTCTCGCCCGAAGCTCAGGTGAAACTGTTGCGCGTCCTGGGTGAGCGGGAGATCGTCAAGGTCGGCGGAACGAAAACGATTCCGGTGGACGTCCGGGTGATCGCGGCGACGAACAAGCGGCTCGACGAGGAAGTCCGGCAGGGGCGATTTCGGGAAGACCTCTATTTCCGGCTGGCCGTGCTCTCGCTCAATCTCCCGCCGCTCCGGGAGAGGACGGAGGATATTCCGTTGCTATGCGAGCATTTTTTAAAGAAATACGGAACCGAGCTGAAGAAAACGGTCCGGGGCGTATCCGAAGCGGCCCTGGGCGCGCTCCGGCGCTATCCGTGGCCGGGAAACGTTCGAGAACTCGAAAATGTCATCTATGAAGCGATGGTGATGTGCGACGGCGACCGGCTGAACGAGTTCGACCTTCCGCTGCGAATTAAGACCTCGACCGATGCCGAGGAGGAAACGCTCAAGAAGACGGCCCGGCGCGCGGCCGGATCCGCGGAACGCGAGCTTATCGAGAAAGCCCTGCGCGAATCCGGTGGTAACAAAACCCTGGCCGCGCAAATGCTCGGCATCAGCCGAAAGACGCTTTTCAATAAAATGCGGGCCGCGCGGCTGCGTGACTGAGAGAACGGCCGGGACGCCGGCCACCGTCGCGGGACCCGGATTTGCCGCGGGGCGAGCCGTCGATTTTTTTAAAAGGGAAGGAGGGGACATGCGGGGATTTCGAACCAAAGCGCGGTCGTTAGGCGTGTCGAGTTGTTTCATGATGGCCCTCGCGATCCTGGCGGGAGCGCAAGACCTCTCGAATTTGTTCCAGGTCAAGCCCGGCCGGTCCCGTGCCGTGACCTCGGCCGACCCAAATCCCGACAGCAACGCCGACCGGATTAGATATGTCGCTCCGGGGGAGACGCGGGTTTTGGCGGACATCAAGGGCCCGGCGGTCCTCCATCATATTTGGCTGACCTTCAACGACGCCCGGCCGAACTGGCTCGAAGCGGGCGGCTCCGCCCGGCCCGACGAGATCGTCCTGCGCATGTACTGGGACGGCGCCGCGGAACCCGCGGTCGAAGCCCCGCTGGGTGACTTTTTCGCGGCGGGGTTCGGGCTGCGGCGCGAGATCGTCTCGATGCCCGTCATGGTCGAGGGCGGCGACGGCTACAACTGCTATTGGCCCATGCCGTTTCGTACGCGCGGGCTCATTACGATCACGAACGAAAGCCGGAAGAACGTCCGAAGCTTCTATTATCATATCGACTATACGGAGGAGCCGCTCCCGAAAAAAACGGCATATTTCTGCGCCCAATACCGGAACGAATTCCCCGAGAAGGAGGGCCGGGATTATCTGATCCTGGACGCCCAAGGCGAGGGCCATTACGTCGGCACGGTGATGTCGGTCCGGTCGCGAAGTCCTCTGTGGTTCGGGGAGGGCGACGCCAAGTTCTACGTGGACGGCGAGACGAAACCAACGGTCCAGGGGACGGGTACGGAGGACTACTTCCTGATGGCCTGGGGGCTGGACCAAGCGCTTTATCCGTATTTCGGCTGCACGTATATGAGCTCGCCCTTCGACGACCTGGGGACGCAATACTGCCTATACCGCTGGCACGTCGCCGACCCGGTGCGGTTCACGAAATCTCTGCGCTTCGAGATCGAGCATAAGGGCTGGATTTCGGCCGACGAGACGGTCAGCGGCAAGGTCGAGGGGCACGTCGAGAAAGAGGACGATATGGCGACGGTCGCGTTTTGGTATCAAGTCGGACCGCCCAAACGATTCGCTAAAATCCCTCCGCTCGAACAGAGGCTCCTCCCCAACCTCGACTTCGTTTTCGACGGAAGAACGCTCATGCCGACCGTCCGGCATTCCCCCGGCATCATCGAACTTCAGAAAGGTTATGACTGGACGGGCGAGGGGCAGGTCTTTTTCCAGCCGGCCGATGAGCCGCCGTTCCTCGAAGTCGGGTTTGACGTGGAAAAGCCGGAGTATCGCGGTCTCATGCTCCGGTTGACTCACGCCGACGACTACGGAATCTATCGCGTCTATCTAGACGGACAGAGGGCGCTCCGGTATGACGGGGACGCGGCCGGCCAGGACGTCGCGGACCTGGACCTGTATACGTCGGGCTTCGAGGTCAAGGACCATTACATCGGCAGCTACGCGTTCGCGCCCGGCCGCCACACCGTTCGCCTGGAATATGTCGGCAGGAATCCTCTCTCGAAGGGAAAGT
This sequence comes from Candidatus Aminicenantia bacterium, assembly GCA_041479785.1. Taxonomy (GTDB): domain Bacteria; phylum Acidobacteriota; class Aminicenantia; order Aminicenantales; family UBA4085; genus JBGOYP01. The sequence goes on from JBGOYP010000189.1 coordinate 4,800, forward strand.
ATCTCGGCCTGGACTCGATCCGGCTGCGCGAGCGCTGGAATAAAAAACGGAAGCTGCTGCAGTAGCTCAGCGGTATTCACCCAGGATTTTCTGCATGAATTCCTGGACTTTTTTCTGCAAGTCGGTGGCTATCTGAGGCGTGAGCTTGGCCTGGTACGCCTTGTAGTCCTCGTGCGTTATCCCGAGCTTCTCATATAAAGCTTCGACGGTCTTCTCCGCGGAAGGCGCATCGTCCTTGTATTTTTCCCAGATGAGGGCTGTGCGGGCCGTGATCTCGATATACGTCTCCTCCGTCACTTTAGGCGGAGCGGGCTTGGGCGCCGGCTCCGGCGGCTCCGGCTGCGGCTTATTAGCGGCCTCGATCTCGTCGAGCGCATCGGCCGTTTGGCTCTGTTGTTTGCATCCGGGGAGGACCAAGCAGAACGTAAGAATAAGAACCGCGAGGGCGGCGATCTTCAAAGAGTCTTTCATGGGCGTATCCTTTCCGTGACGGATACAGAATCAATATCCGGCGCCGACGATTTTGTCAAGAGGGCTCGGGGCATGCCGCCCGGAACCACGCGGATTTTCCCCAGCGCGGAAAATCCGCTCGACCTCGCTCTCGAGCTCTCGGAAAAACTGCGTTTTTCCGAACCGTGCCCGCTCTCGCTCTCGGAC
>JBGOYP010000190.1:0-5438 GCA_041479785.1 Candidatus Aminicenantia bacterium
GCTCAAACCGAAATACAAGCTTGTGCTTGTCTCGAACACGGACCCGGTGCGTTACGCCTATATCGAACGGCGGTTTCCCGAGCTTCTGATATTCGATGCCTACGTCCTTTCTTTCCGCTCGGGCGTCATGAAGCCCGACCCCGCGATCTATCGGGAAGCGCTGGCCCGGGTCGGCGCGCTCCCTGACGGGGCCCTCTTCATCGACGACCTCCAGGAAAATATCGACGGTGCCGAACGGCTGGGCATCCGGGGGCTCCTTTTCCGGGCGGGCGCGGACTTCGAGGCCGACCTGAGAATGGCCGGCGTGGAGCCTTAGAGCCGGCCCGCGCGGGCCAGGCCCAAAAGCGCGGGCCAGGCCCAAAAGGGCGGGCCGTGGCCCAAAGGTGCGGGCCGTGCCCAAAGGAATATGAGGCCGGATTGTCTATAGAGTCAGGAGGAACCATGAAAAGAGCGCTGGTCTTTGTATTGGTCCTTGTCGCCGCCAGCCTTTGGGCCTCGGCCGCGCCACAACAGCAAAACAGCGTTTTAGTCTGGCCGGGGTTCCAGGAAAGCGCGTTCCCGTTTCTGCCGGTCGGCGGATGGAACGTCATGGGCACCTATTCCGTCGCCGCCGCCGGAATGGGCGAGACCCTGCTCGGGCCAAACGGACCCGCGGCCGGTTTTCTCAACCCAGCGTTCCTTGTCACGATCGGCCAGCCGGCATTCAGCCTGTCCGGCCGGTATTCCTCGAACAGCTACGCGTCCCATGGCAACTCGATCCTAGGTTACCAGCTCGCCGGGCACGAAGACTCGGACGCCTTCAGACGCGGGACGGGGTATTTCGACCAGGCCGGGTTGTCCGTTCCCTTGGGACGCTGGGTGGTCGCGGCCAATTACGAACTCTTTCAGGAATATAGCTTTCCGACCATCAAGTCCGGATTCGGTTACGTCGCACCGTTCGCAAAAATCGACCAGACCGGCAGCCTGCGCGGCGTCAACCTCGCCCTGGCGCGACGGATCGGCCGGGGATTCGCGGTCGGCGTCTCGTTCTCCTATCTCTTCGGCAGTGTTTCGCGCGTCGAGGTCAGCTATCCGATATATATCTTAACGAACATCCTCAGCGCGTTCCTCCCCGGCGGCCTGGCCGGCTGGCTCGAAAGCTTGAACCTCCCCGGCGTCGGCGCGCTGGATTCCATTCTGCCCGGAGGGGAGATCGTCCTGGACCGGCACTTCGACTTGAAGGCTCCGTCTTTCACGATCGGCGCGACCTACGAGCCGGACGCGCGCTGGCTGTTCGGGCTTGTCCTCCGGCCGCCGGTCGATATCCGGATCAGAACGACGTCGAAAACCTCGACTGGCATGGACATGGGAACGAATGGATTCCCGCTGGTTTACGAAACCCACGGCCGCAATTACATGAAGCTGCCGCTCGTCGCCGCGGCCAGCGTTCGTTACCGCCCGGTTCCGAGATTTCAGCTAGCCGGCGACGTGTCCTTCTGGGCTTGGAGCGAATACGCGACTGATCTGTTGCCGAGTGGATATGGCCAGGAATTGGGAGAAAACGTCCTCAAGCTCAATCTCGGCGCGGCGTACGCGTTCGAGCTTCCCTGGAATTTCCTCAGAGAGATCACGGTCCGGGCGGGGTATATCTATGACCCGCAGCCGTATCAAGCCGGAACGAGGTTCTCCAGGAATTTCGCGACGGCCGGCCTCGGTTTTAAAATCTGGCGGGTCTATCTCGACGTGGCGGCGAAGCTCGGGATCCTGTCTCCGGAAGCGCAGCGCTTCCGGTCAAACCAGCTTCGGGCCGGGCTGTCCGTGTTGTTTTAGCCGCGATCGATTTTTTATTTCGGTGACAGACAACTCAACCCCTAAATTCTCTCTTTCAATTTAGGTCATGCGTTGACTGTCACCGCAATTATCACCGAATTTCGATTAACACCTGCCGGCGTCGCGGTCCGTCGAACTCGCAAAAGGCGACACCTTGCCACGTCCCGAGCCGCAGGCGGCCGCTTTCGACGATGATCATGACCGAAGAGCCGACGAGGCTCGCTTTGACATGCGCGGGCGAATTCCCCTCGCCGTGATCCCAGGACAGGTTGTCGGGAACGGCTTTTTTGAGGGCCATAAGGATATCCTTTTTAACGTCAGGGTCGGCGTTCTCGTTGATCGTAACGGCGGCCGTCGTGTGGGGAACGAAAACGAGACATATTCCGTCTCTCACTTTAGAAGCTTGGACCGCGGCTTGGATGCCGGCCGTGATGTCGATGAGTTCCTCGCGTTGTCGCGTATTGATCTCGATGTTCGTCATGGCGCCTCCTGATCATCTTCATCATATATCAAGACGGCCGGCGGCGTGGTAGACGACGGAAAAATTTTTTTAATAGGCCGCGTCACGTCGTGATTCGTTTCCATAACCATCTGGGTCAAGATAAAATACGACCTTCACGGTCGGCAAAAAAAGATTGCCAAAAAAGACTTGACAAGGCAAAAAATTAGGTTTAAATTGCTAAGCATGAATACAAGATGTTGTATTCACAGTCTTTAGTTTCCACTAGATATTGGCGTAACCGGCGCGTTTTCGTCGTTTTTTTTGGCGTTTTTGCTATTGGAGGGAAAGGAGAAGAGAGGTGAATTCACGGGTCGTCAGCAGGATCAAGAAACGCGACGGAACGATCGCCGACTTTACGCAGGACAAAATCACCCACGCCGTCGAAAAGGCCATGGCCTCGCAGGGGATCTCGCAGAACGGCGACGCCAGGACGGTCTCGGACATCGTCACGTATGTCCTTGAAGAGAAGTTCGGCGGCTATACGATCCCGTCGGTCGAGCAGATCCAGGACATCGTCGAGATGATCCTGATGCGTCGCGGCTATCACGAGGTCGCCAAGTCCTACATCCTTTACCGCGATCGCCACAAGGCCATCCGGGAAGCGAAGAAGACCGGGATCAACCTCGAGCGCCTGATCAAGGATTACATCGGCGACACCGACTGGAAGATCCGCGAGAACTCGAACGAGGGCGTCATAAGCTTTTCCGGCCTCAACGCCCGCGTCTCGGGCGAGGTCCTCTCGAATTTCGCCCTCAACCAGATTTATACCGAGCCGGTCAAAAACGCCCACCTGGCCGGGGACTTCCATCTCCACGACCTCGCCTATCCCATCGTCGGCTATTGCGCCGGCTGGTCGCTCGAGAATCTCCTTCGCAAGGGCTTCGGCCACGTTCCCAACCAGGTCCATTCCGCGCCCGCCAAGCATCTCGAGACGGCGACGCTCCACATGGTCAATTACATCGGGACGATGCAAGGCGAATTCGCCGGGGCGCAGGCCTTCTCGAGCGTGGATACGCTGCTCGCGCCGTTCGTCCGCTTCGACAAGCTCGACTACGACCGCGTTAAGCAGGACGTGCAAAAGCTGATCTTCGGCCTCAACGTTCCGTCACGGTGGGGCTGGCAGACGCCGTTCTCCAATTTGACCTTCGACTGGACCATTCCCGAAGACTTGAAGGCCAAGCGCGTCGTCGTCGGCGGGAAGGAGATGGACTCCTGCTACGGCGAATACCAGGCCGAAGTCGACATGATTAACCGGGCCTTCCTCGAGCTCATGGTCGAGGGCGACCACCAGGGCCGCGTCTTTACCTTTCCGATCCCGACCTACAACCTGACCCGCAATTTTGATTGGGAGGCGCCCAACGCCCGTCTCCTTTTCGAAGCGACGGCCAAATACGGCATCCCGTATTTCCAGAACTACATCGGCACGGACATGAACCCGGGGGACGTCCGGGCGATGTGCTGCCGCCTCAACCTCGACCAGCGCGAGCTCATGCGCCGGCCGGGCAACATTTGGGGGCCCGGCGACTCGACGGGCTCGATCGGCGTCGTCACGATCAACATGAACCGGATCGGGTTCGTCGCCAAGACCAGCGAGGAATTCAAGGCCCGCCTCAAGGAGCTCATGGATCTGGCCAAGGAATCGCTCGAAACGAAGCGCGAGATCGTCAACACCATGCTGGCCAAGGGTTTCATGCCCTACACCCAGGTCTATCTCGGCCACTTCAGCAACCATTTCTCGACGATCGGAATCTGCGGGATGAACGAAGCCTGCCTCAATTTCCTGGGGAAGAGCATCGGGACGCCCGAGGGCAAAGCGTTCGCCCTCGAAACCCTCATGTACATGCGCGAGGTCCTGCGCCAGTACCAGGACGAGACGGGCAATCTCTACAATCTCGAAGCGACGCCGGCCGAGAGCACATCCTACCGCCTGGCCCGGCTGGACCGGGAAAAGTACCGCAACATCGTCACCTCGGGCACCGAAAAGCATCCTTATCTCACCAATTCGACGCAGCTCAACGTGGACGCGACGCGCGACGTCTTCGAGGCCCTCCAGCACCAGTCGGATATCCAATCCCTATACACGGGCGGGACGATCTTCCACACCTTTCTCCCCGAGGCCATCGACCCGGTCACATGCCGCAAGCTCGTCCAGAGGATCGCCCAGACCAAGATCCCGTATTTCAGCATCACCCCGACGTTCAGCGTATGCATCAACCACGGATATCTCAAGGGCCAACAGCCGAACTGCCCGCAGTGCGGGGAGACGACCGAGGTCTACTCGCGGATCGTGGGTTATCTGCGGCCGGTCAAGACCTGGAACGACGGCAAGCAGCAGGAGTTCAAAGACCGCACGCCCTACACCTCGATCACCTGAGCGGCGGCGCGATGGAGTATCTGCTCTTCACCTATCCGAACTGCCAGAAGTGCGAAGACCTGAAGTCATTCCTGGCGCGTGCCTCGCTTCCGGTCCAGACCTACCGGGCCGAGGACCGGTCGAGCCACCAAAAACTCCGGGAGTTCCGGGACCATCTCAAGCGCGATGACAAAGGTGCGGTCATCCTGCCCACGCTCATCCTCCGGGAAAATGGGGCCGTGGCCGCGGTCCTGAACTCGAAACAGGAGCTCGAAGAGTGGCTGACATCAAGGGGCTAGAGAAGTTCGCCCCTAAGGATTTCCCGGGCCACATCGCGTCCACGGTTTTTGTCGCGGGCTGCAATTTCCGGTGCCCCTTTTGCCAGAACCCTGACCTCATCGTCCGCCCCGAAACCCTGGCCTCGATCCCGATGGATTTCTTTCTGGCCTATCTCGACGGCCGGAAAGGTTGGCTGGAGGGCGTCTGCGTCTCGGGGGGCGAGCCGCTCCTGGACCCGGGGTTGGAGGAACTGCTCTCGGTCATCAAGGAGCGCGACCTTCTGGTCAAGCTCGACACGAACGGCTCGTTTCCCGACCGGCTCGAGCAACTGATCGAGGGCGAGCTCGTGGATTACGTGGCGATGGACGTCAAGGCGCCCCTCGAACGATACGTCGAAGTGACACGAGCCAAGGTCGACCCGGCGGCGATCGAACGCAGCGTTCGGCTCATCCGGACGGCGGGCGTGACCTATGTCTTCCGGACGACGGTCGTCCC
>JBGOYP010000191.1:0-5421 GCA_041479785.1 Candidatus Aminicenantia bacterium
CGATGACAATTTTCTTCGCTTCGCCGAGCCATTCGATGTCGACTTTCTCGAGCTTCACGCCGATGTCTTCGGTGATGACCCGGCCGCCGGTGAGGATGGCGATGTCTTCGAGCATCGCTTTCCTCCGGTCGCCGAACCCGGGCGCCTTCACCGCGGCGCAGAGGAACGTGCCCTTCAGCTTGTTGACGACCAGGGTCGCCAGGGCTTCGCCTTCGACTTCCTCGGCGACGACGACGAGGGGTTTGCCCATGCGGGCCACATTCTCGAGGAGCGGCAGGAACTCGCGCAGGTTCGCGATCTTCTTTTCATGGAGCAGGATGAGCGGGTTCTCGAGAACGCACTCCATCCGGTCGGGGTCGGTGATGAAATAGGGCGACAGATAGCCGCGGTCGAACTGCATGCCCTCGACGATGTCGAGCGTCGTTTCCATGCCCTTGGCTTCCTCGACCGTGATGACGCCGTCCTTGCCGACCTTGTCCATCGCCTCGGCGATGATCTTGCCGATGGACGCGTCGTTGTTGGCCGAGATCGCGCCGACCTGGGCGATCATCTCACCGCTGACTTCGCGGCTGATCTTCTTGATGTCGGCCACGACCGCTTCGACGGCCATGTCGATGCCTTTCTTGATGAGCATCGGATTGGCGCCGGCCGTGACGTAGCGCAGGCCCTCGGCGTAGATGATCTGGGCCAGGACGGTCGCCGTCGTCGTGCCGTCGCCGGCGACGTCCGAGGTCTTAGACGCGACTTCCTTCACGAGCTGCGCCCCCATGTTTTCGAGGGGGTCCTTGAGCTCGACTTCCTTGGCGACCGTGACGCCGTCCTTGGTGCTGGTCGGGGAGCCGAACTTCTTGTCGATGACGACGTTCTTGCCGCGGGGGCCGAGCGTCGCCTTGACGAGGTTGCTGAGAATATTGACGCCCTTGAGCAGCGCGTGCCGGGCGTCGTCACCTAGAATGATCTGTTTTGCCATGTTTTCTCCTTATGCGCGGGTCAGCCGATCTTGGCCAGGATCTCTTCTTCGCGAAGAATGATGTGCTCTTCGCCTTCGAGGGTCACTTCGGTGCCGCTGTACTTGCCGATCAGGACCTTGTCGCCTTTCTTCACCTCGAGCGGGATCACTTTCCCGTCGTCGGTGACGCGGCCTTTGCCCGCGGCGATCACTTCCGCTTCCTGCGGTTTTTCCTTGGCGGAATCGGGGATGATGATGCCGCTCTTCCGGACTTCCTTTTCTTCGATCCTTTTCAGAAGAACACGGTCGTATAACGGGAAAATCTTCATATAAACCTCCTTTGAAATTATCTGTCGACTGTTAGCAGTCTCCAGGGACAAGTGCCAATATACAAGAACGCGGCCGATTTGTCAAGAGGGAAATACGAAATATTAGCAGTCCATAAGCTTAACTGCCAGAAAAGCTTAACTGCCGGAAAATTTCTTGATTTTGAGAGATTTCGCCCTGTTATGCAGCGTATTGCGATGAAGGCCGAGGGCATCGGCCATTTTCGTCTTGTTTCCGGCGTATTTCTTGGCCGAGATCTCGATGTAGATCTTTTGGAATTCCCTGAGGGCGTCCCGGAAGCGGACCTCTTTCTCGACAAGGTCCGATATGAGCAGTTCCATCTTCTGGTGGATGTTCATCTGGTCATATTTTTTGTCCATCGGTCTTCTCTTTCTTCATAAGGTTCTCGTAGGACTTTTTGAATTCATCTTTGAGGTCCTGCGGGATCATCTGGACCATGGCCTTCGTGAAGCCGTAGCAATAGGGGGCGATTTTGGATTGGGCGAGGGCGTTCGCGCTGACCGGAAAGACGGTCAGGGCGAAGACGAGTGCGCCGCCGATGAGCCCCCCTTCGACCAGGCCGAACACGCCGCCCAGGAGATGATTGACGAACTTCAGCGGCCCGACCATCACTTTCGACAGGAAAATGGCGAGGAGCGAGCCGATGCCGAGGATCACCACGAACACGACGATGAACGCCAGGAACTTCGTGACCGTCGGGTCGTGGATGGACTTCTCGAAGAACCGCGCGACCGGCCCGTACTGCCGGCTGGCGACGAAGAACGCGATGACCGCCGTGAGGATCCCGATGACTTCCTTGACTAGGCCCCGGACGAGCCCGGCGATGAGGGCGCCGCCGAGCACGACCGCCAGAACGATGTCGAGCCATCCCACCATGTTACGGCCTCCTGGTTCGAAGTTCGTCCACCATCCACGGCCGGCCGTCTTTCACCGACCCGAACGCAACGTGGCTCTTGACGCGACCATGAAAATCGGAGCCCGCCGTGGGAACAAGGTCGAGGGTCCGGGCCAAGCCGGTATAATAAACGGTCTGACGCTCATCGTGATAGGACGTGTACACTTCGACCCCGACCAGCCCGCGCGCCTTGAGTTTGGCCAGGTCTCCGGCGGTCGTGTTCTGGAAATAAGCGCCGGGGTGGGCAAGCACGGGGACCGCGCGCGCCCCGGGCGCCATGTCGAGGACGTCGAGGAGGGCGATGTGATGTTTCTTCGCACAGGCCGGCTTCCCCTCCAAAAAAAAGTCCTGATAGAACCGGGACGGGACAGGCTCCGGTTCGCTCCCGTGATGATAGTATTTCCGGAAATCTTGATTCGCGCGGGACTCGGGCTTGTCGAGCAGGATCTGGGCGATTTTGACCCCTAAAGGGGCCGTCCCGCGCGAGCCGGCCTCGACCTCGTCCCAGGCGATCCCGATGTCGAGGGCGCGCAGTTTTTCGACGCGCTCGCGGGCTTCGAGCCACCGGCCTTCCGTGACCCGGGCCGAGATCTTTTCGACGACCGGGCTGTCCCATTCAAGAAACGGCAACAGGACATGGAATTCGCGGCCTTCGAACAGCGTCGTGACCTCCATGCTGGGGACGACCTCGACCCCCGACCCTTCGGAGATCAGAACGGCCTCGGGATAGGCCGCGACCGTGTCGTGGTCGGCGATCGAAATGACGGCGAACCCGTTCGTCCGGGCCATTCCGAGGAGCTCGGCGGGCGAAAAATCGCCGTCGCTCGAGCGGTTGGAATGGATATGGAGGTCGACGAAATCGCTCATGGCGGGACTCAGATCTCGTTTTTTCCGGTCAGAAGCTTGTAGATCTCGAGATATTTCTGCGACGTCTTTTCGATGATGTCGGGCGGGAGCGCGGGCGGTTCGGACGTCCGGTCCCAGGACGTGCTCAAAAGATAGTCGCGGACGAATTGTTTATCGAGCGACGGCTGGCCCTGGCCGGGCGTGTAGGAGATCAGGTGCCAGAAGCGCGAGGAATCCGGGGTGAAGATCTCGTCCACGAGGACGAGGTCGTCGCCGTCGAGCCCGAACTCGAACTTCGTGTCGGCGATGATGATGCCCTTGGAGAGCGCATGGAGCGAGGCCCTGTTATAGAGCTCGAGGCTGACCTTCTTGATCTTGGTCGCGAGCCGGGCGCCGATCATCTTCTGCATCTCTTTGAACGTGATGTTCCGGTCGTGGCCGACCTCGGCCTTCGTCGAGGGCGTGAAGAGGGGCTCGTCGAGCTGGTCGCTTTCTTTCAACCGGGCCGGCAGCTTGATGCCGCAAATCTTGCCCGCAGCCTGGTATTCCGTCCAGCCGGAGCCCGAAATATAGCCGCGGACGACGCATTCCACGGGAACGACCTGCGTCTTCTTGACGAGCATCGTCCGTTTGTCCAGCATCGCCCGGTATTTGGCCAGGACGGGCGGGAACTTGTCGGCGTCCGCCGTGATGAGATGGTTTTGGACGACGAGCTGGGTGAAGTCGAACCAAAACTTGGAGAGCTGGGTCAGGACTTTCCCTTTGTTCGGGATGAGCGACGGCAGGACGAAATCGAACGCGGAAATGCGGTCGGTGGCGACGACGAGGAGCTTGTCGTCGATTTCATAGACGTTCCGGACTTTCCCCTTTTTAAAAAGGGTCAAGTCCGGGATGACGACATCCCCAAACGCGTTGTCCATATTGCACCACTTATTTCAGGATTGGGAATTTAGGGTCGGCCGATATGATACAAGAATTCGCCGCGCGACGCAAGGACAAGTGCACAATTTTTGGGAATGATCATCGGTTGTCGTTGCGAGGAGGCCTTGCGACGTGGCAACCTCCTCTTCTTACGAGCCTTTGGCGTGGCAACCCCGCATAAAGCTTGTCGTTGCGAACGAGCCTTGCGAGTGTGGCAATCCCCTCTTCTTACGAGCCTTTGACGTTGGGATCACACCGACAGCTCGTCAAAAAGGTCTTCCCATCCGGGATTGACGGAATCAATTAAATCGACCTTTCTGCTTCTCCGTCCGGCCTTGAGTTGTTTTTCCCGAGAAATCGCGTCGCTGATGTTTTCGAAGACCTCATAATAGACAAGCTTATCGGTATTATATTTTTTCGTGAAACCATCGGCCAATTTCATTTTATGCGCGTAAACTCGTTTGATGAGATCGTTCGTGACTCCGACATAAATGACGGAATTATGGCGGTTCGCCATCATGTAGACGTAATACTGAAGTTCCATAATATTAAATTACGGCGCTATTAAAAGAGGAGATTGCCACGTCGCTGCGCTCCTCGCAACGACGGGCCACCTTATTCCTTAATCCCAATGAAATTATACAACCGGGCCGTCTTGTCCCGGTCGCGGCGGAACGAAAGCAGGTCGGGATCACAATGCGTGCAGACGGCGATGTCGGCAATGCGCCGCGGAGACAGGCCGGCGTCGAGAAGCTGCCGCCGATTCGCTTCGCGCAGGTCGAGGTCGAATTTGCCCGGAGCGCCGGGCCGCGCCCGAAAAACGTCGAGCGGAAGCCCGGCGGCCGCGAACCCCTCGCGCACATCCACGCCCACCTCATAACAGGAAGCGCCGATGCACGGGCCGAGCGCGGCGCGCAGGGCGGCGGGGCGGCAGCCGTATCGTTTCCTCAAACCGGCGACGACATGCTCCAGGATCCGGCGTTGCGTGCCGCGCCAGCCGCAATGGACGGCCGCGACGACGCGCTTTTCGTCGTCCGCGAGCAGGACCGGGAGGCAGTCGGCCGTTTTGACCGCGAGAAGCAGGCCCGCGCGGCGCGTCGCCAGCGCGTCGGCTCGCGGCCGCGTCCGGGGCCGGCGCGCGACGAAAACGAGCTTGTCGGAATGGACCTGCTTGAGCAAAACGACCGAAAATCCCGCCAGCTCGCGGCTTTTTTTAAAGTCGGCGAGCGTCCAGCGCCTCGTCCCGAATCCATGGACGAGCCAGGGCAGCCGCCCGAACGCAGGCACGGTCAGGACGCTCTGTTTTTCCATATCGCAATTGTCATGCCATTATACAAGCAGGACTCGTAAAACGACAAACCCGGAATAGGGGGACATGACCCGATTTCTTTGAAATCGGGATCGTGTCCCCCTATTCCATATTCCACGCTCCGTGTCCCCCTATTCCGGTTCTAGGTTCTAG
>JBGOYP010000192.1:0-5404 GCA_041479785.1 Candidatus Aminicenantia bacterium
AATCCGTATCTTACCGGCGTTTGTTGTATCAACATGGACGACCGCGTAACTGACGAAAAGGTACGGGCGATCTTCGAAACCGTGTTCGAGCTCAGGCGCGGGGCTTGACCCGAACCCGAGCAACGACAACTCCGTACAGAACACCTTGATCAAGAACGCGCCTTAATCTTCGCGTCCGAAAACCCGCGCGGCTTCAGCTCTCTCCGATAACAAAAGACCTATTTCTGAAAGGTGATTATGCCGTTCTCGCCGATATAGGCGATCTCTCGCCCGTACGCGCCGGTCAAGGCGAGGCGGCCGGTGTCAAGCGACGTCGCGAGACTCGGTCGGGCTTATCCCGTGAAATAGAGGTACGCCGCGAGGATGAACGCCAGGACCACGGCTGAGGCCAGCACTTCGCGCCAATTCCAGCTGGCGCGCGTGCGCCGGCGGTCGTCCTCGGTCGTCGTCCCGAACGTCAGGCTCTTGATCTTTTCGTAGTCCGGTTCCCGCGTCATGTAACTGACGACGATCATCACCACGATCGAGACAATGGTGATGAGCACGCTGAAATACTGGAAATAGATGTTGTTGACGACCCAGAGGAACGATCCGACGGGATAACCCTTCGCGAGCGTCTTCGCGACGTCGGTATACCCGAACAAACCCAGCGCGACCGGGGTGTCCACCAACATCCGGAAGAGGCCAAGAGTAAAACCGACGATCAACGCCCAGAGGCAGCCCTTAGCGTTGAGACGCTTCCAAAACACGCCGAAGAAAAACACGACGAAGATGGGCGGGGCCAGGTAGCCTTGGACCGATTGAAGGTAGTTGTACAGGCCCCGAGCCCCCTGGATGACGGGAATCCACATCAGGGCGATGAAGACCATGACAGCCGTGGCGATGCGGCCGGTGCGCACGATCTGGTGCTGTGTGGCGCGCGGTTTCCACTTGTTATAGAGGTCCACGGTGAACAACGTCGAGCAGGCGTTGAAAACCCCGGCCAGCGAGCCCATCAGCGCGGAGAGCAGGCCGGCCACGACAATGCCCCGCAATCCCGCCGGCAGCATGTACTTGACCATCAACGGGAACGCGGCTTGGGCTTGATGAGGAATCGCGGTTCCGTCCGCGGCCACCATGACCTCCAGTCCGGGGACCTTGCCGCTTTTCGCCAGCGCATAGGCGATTAATCCCGGGACAATAAAAAGGTACACGGGCAGGAGCTTCAAAATCGCGGCGAAGATGCTTCCGCGGCGTGCGATCCGCTCATTGGGAGCGCCCAGCGCTCTCTGGACGATATATTGGTCGGTGCACCAATACCACAAGCCGATGATCGGCGCGCAGAAGAGCATGCCCAGCCACGGATAGTAGCCATTGAAATACCACGCCTGTTTCACCACCAGGCCGGCGACGTTTTTAACGATGACCGGCGCCCACGTCGCCTCCACCCCGGGCGGGATCAGAGGCTTCCACAGGTTGAACATATCCGAGCCGCAGAGCGCGCGCAACGGGCCCAAGCCTCCGAGCTTCACCAAGCCATAGATCGTCAACGTGGCCGACCCCAGGATCAGGACCACGACCTGAACCGCGTCGTTGTAGGCCACGGCGCGCATCCCGCCCAAGATCGTGTAGAGTCCCGTCAAGACGATGACCAAAACGGACCCTATCCAGAAGCTGTTGATTTCGACCCCGCCCAGACTTATATGAAGTTCGGGCAGAAGGGTCGAGAACACCACCCCGCCGGCGAAGATCCCGACGGCGATCTTGGACACGACAAACGTGATCAGCGAGACGATGGACAAGACGTAGCGGGAGTGGCTGGAAAAGCGCCGTTCGAGAAACTCGGGCATGGTGAACACGAGCGAACGGGCATAAAACGGCACGAAGACCCAGGCCAGGACCAGCAGGCACCAGGCGTGCAGCTCGTAGTGGGCCATCGCGACACCGTCCGTCGCGCCGGTTCCGGCGAGTCCGACGATGTGTTCGGAACCGATGTTCGAAGCAAAGATCGAGGCCCCGATGATCCACCAGCCGAGGTTCCGGCCGGCCAGGAAGTAATCGGCGGCGGTGTCTTTCCTTTTTCGGATGACCCACCAGGCAACGCCCATGATGAGGGCGAAATACAAGCTCAGCGTGATCCAGTCTAAGGTTTGTAGGCCCATGGGATTCCTTTCGATGAAGGAGTGGACGAACTCATGACGATCGGACCTTGATCTTCAGGAGAGTATAAACAATATCCAAAAAAAAGTAAAAAAATAACGGGGCCGGGACCTTATGCTTTATGGCTGAGGAGATGGCCCACGCCTTCCAAGAACATATCGATCTCTTTGAACGAAATGTAAATCGGCGTCGAAACCCGGACCGCCAAGGTCCCCGCCGCCTTGTTCCCAATCGTCCTGACGACGATGTTGTATTTTTCCCTGACGTAATCGACGACTTTCGACGGCTCCACTCCTTCCAGAGAAAAAGCCGTCAACCCGGCGCTCAGATAAGCGTCCTGGGGCGTATGGATTTTAGTCCCGGGCATCCTGCTCAGACCCTGTTTGAGATACGCCGCCAGCGTCTTGATCCTTCTCTCGATCCGCTGCGGGCCGATATGGTTCTGAAAATTCAAGGCCTCGCCTAGAGCAAAAACGAGGGCTTCCGCTCTTTGGCCCGAGGGGTCGTATTTCCCCGCGGTCTGATCATTCTCCCATCCGGACGAAACAACCGTCGGCCAGACTTTGGCCTGGACGTCTTTCTTCACATAAAGCAGCCCGATTCCGGTCGGCGCGCCGAGCCATTTGTAAGGACTGGAGGCGAAAAAGTCCACGCCCGCATCTTTCAGATTCAGGTTCAGCATGCCTATGCCGTGGGCGCTATCGGCCAGGACCAGAATGCCGTGGTCGTGGGCCATCCGGACCAGCTCTTTCAACGGCGTAATAAGGCCCGAGATGAAGACCGTGTGCCCGACGCTGATGATTTTCGTCTTCGTCGTGATCGCGCGGGAGAATGAAGCGACGACCTCGTCGGTGCCTTTCGGCGGCAACCCTAAGGGCACCTCCTTGATTTTAATCCCGCACCTTTTTTCCTTGAGCTTCCACGGGCCGAGGGCGCCGGGATGTTCCATGTTGGACATCAGGACTTCGTCGCCCTCCTTCAAATCCAGGCCGTTGACGACGAAATTGAGACCCTCGGTCGTATTGCTCGTGAGCGCGACCTCGTCCGGAGAAGCTTTAACGAACCTGGCCAGCCTCTCGCGGACCTCGGCCTTGAAGGAGGGAAGATAATTGTAGACATCGTAAGGGTTTTCGGCCTGCGGCCGGAAATATTTAACGAGCGTGTTGAAAACGGGCTTGGGCATGGGACCGACGGTGCCGTTGTTCATCATGATCAATTTGTCTTCGAACAGGAATTGCTTTCTCAAATCGTCCCAGTATATTCCGTCGGGCGATTCGTCTTCCGGGTACTTTTGATTCAGAGCCGTGATGCTTTGATAGACCTTGGCGTTGAGCTCGCTGATTGCGGCAAACGACACTGCCGAGGCGGTGAATAAGGACTTGACGAAATTCCGGCGCGAAAGACCGTCCGGAGACGCGGGAAGAATGTCTTTTTTTCGTAGATGTTCCATGTTTCTCCTCCTTGGATGTCACCCGATTTTGTCCCTATTCTATGCACTCCCGCGTTTTGAAGTCAACAAAAAAGGATGCGCCCCGGGAAATAACATTTGCGACCGAAGGTGCGTATAATAAGTGAAGCGTAATCTGCGGGCGCCGCGTTTGCGCTTTTCGGAAGACAAGGAGGTTCGGGATGCGCGCGACTGTTCGTGTTTTTCTTATTTCAGTCTTGATCTTAGCCCTGGCCGGGTGCGGCCCCGCCCGGCAGTCCGGAACGACCGTGACGACCTATTTCTCGCCCGCCGACCCCCCGACCAGCCGGTATGTCATCGACGCCCGCATCGATATCGACCACGGCCTCCTGGAAGGCCGGGAGACGATTTCTCTTAAGAACACAAGCCATCATCCCATCGGCGTCTTGGCCTTCGATTGGGATTACGGACCTTCGTCGCCGCTGGAGGTTTCGCTTCAAGAACAGAAATTATATCCGCCGGCGGACGGACCCGCCGTTCCCGAAAAAAGGCCCTTGTTCGTCCGGCTGCCGAGAGCGCTCGAACCCGGCGCGGAAATCGGCTTGAACGTGACCTTTAAAATGACGCGCCCCACGAAAAAAGAGCAGGCCGAGTTTTCGACTTCGGACGGTTGGTATCCGCGACTGTGGTGGGACGGACTCCCGCATCATGATATGTTCTCCGTAAAATTGGACGTTCCACAGGGCTGGGCTTTGGCCGCCAGCGGCCGCATCGACCCGAAAACGGGGCGATACGAGGCCGCGGCCGGCCGAGCCTTCGGATTTTATCTGGGAAAAGACAGGAAGACGGCCAGCCGCGAAGCGGACGGAGTCCTCATAACGTCCGTCTTCACCGACAAAGGCGCGAAAGCCGCGGCGGTCTGCCTGGAAACCGCCGCCGACGCGATTCATTTCTACGAGAGCTGGCTCGGCTTCTATCCGTTTTCCTTCCTCTCCATCATCCCCGGCGGGCCGGGACGCTGGGGCGGCTACCCCGTTTCCACGGGGCTCGTAGCCGTCCACGGCCTCGAGACGTACGTGGACGGGGAATCGCCGCAGCATTGGCAGCACATCACCTCCCACGAGATCGGACACGAGTATTGGAGCGAGTGGGTCCTTGACCCGGACGACCCGGCGTCGCTCTGGATCGCGATGGGCATATTCGCCGACACGGAATACATGACGGTCCGGGGCTTCGACCCCAACCGGCGGGCGGACTGGATGGGCAATTACGTCAATGCGATCCCGATGTATTACGATACGACGCTGGATCTAACCCAGGACCAAGAGAAGCAAATCCTCTTCGACCGCAACAACACGGTCATCCACAGCAAAGGACCGGCGGTCATTTTCGCCTTGGATTCCACGCTCGGCCGGGAGACGTTCCTCCGGATCTACAAGAGATGTCTCCGCGATTTCGGCGGGAAGCGTTTGGACTGGCGTAAATTTAAGGACGTCTGCGAGACCGAAAGCGGCCAGGAACTTCAATGGTTCTTCGACGCCTGGGTCCGATCTAATGCATACCTGTGTTATACGATCGAAACCAAGGACTGCCGCCCCGCCTCCGGAGGCGGGTATACCTCGGATGTGCAAGTCAAGCGGCTCGGGACGATGGCGATGCCGATACCCGTCAAAGCCGTATTCGAGGACGGATCCGAGCAATCGGGCCGGGTCGATCGCCTCCGGAATATCACCACGCTGCGGTTCATGAGCAAGGCACCGCTGCGCGACATCGTCCTGGATCCGGAAGGCAAATGGGCCATGGTCAAGAGGCCGGTTTCGGATATTTCTCCGGCCGCGGCGGGGCGGCTGGCTTACG
>JBGOYP010000193.1:0-5355 GCA_041479785.1 Candidatus Aminicenantia bacterium
CGGCCCCAGGCCGCGGAGGTTGACTCCTCGTTCCGGGTCGACGCCCAAAATAATCCGCGACGGGCCGAAGCTCGTCATTAAAAAGGAATACCCTAGGCCGAGCGGCGCGTGGTCTTTATCCCGCCGGGCCCATTCCTTGAGAAGAAAGCTTCGGGGATTGGCCACGGCCAGGCCGTCGACCGCGACCCGTCCCATCCGGCGCGTGTCGGGCAGATGGAGACGGACGGTCCGGGCGCGGCCGAGGTCGTCGAGATATTGGTGGATATCGGCCCGGACTTTGTCCATGGCCCTCTCGTAGCGGTCGATTCCCGCGAAGAGTTTCGGGTCCGAAACGATGTCCAGGCCGGCGGCGGCCTTCGCATAGAGAAGCCGCATGAATCTCGCGCCTTCTTCGACGCGCTCCTGGTTGATCTCGTCCTCGGATTTTTTTGAGCCCGCGAACCGTCCCCGGAGAACGGCGTAGGGCGTCCCGGCGAGGTCGATCGTCTTCGGCAGCGCGGCCGAGTCTACCATTTTTGCGTAAGCCCCGATCTTCGTTATCGCCGCGTCGACGCGTCCCGTCTCAAGGAGCTTGAGAGCGAGAAAGATCGCCGCGAGCGCGTCGAAATCGGGGAGGCGGTGGGTGACGAGGATGAGCGGCTCCTCCGGACGGACGTGGTCGAGAACGAGTCGGGGGTGCTTCACGATGAGCGACGCCGCGCATTCCGGTTCGGCGTCGCGATGATGGTGGTCGATGACGCCGGGAACGGTGGACATCCCGACGTCGAGGACCAGAACGCCGGGCGCGGGCGCGACGCGTTCACCGTAGTTGACGAATTGAAAAGATATGTCCATTTCAATTTAGGCGGGGCCAGGCCTCTAGCGGCGGACGTTCGCCCGCGACGTCACTTATTCTCCAGGAACCGGATGATCCTGGCGCTTCCGGACGGGACCGGATACCGGCGCAGGTCCTTCAGAGCGACCCATTTTTGACGGCGGGGTTTCAGGGCGGGTTCGTTCCTGAGCCGGACGAAGTACGCGTGGAGCGCGACTTGATATTGGGTATAGCTGTGGTCGACCTTGATCAGAAAATCGGCGTCTTTCAGGTCGGCGTCGAGCTCTTCTTTGAGCTCTCGGCGGAGCGCCTGGACGAGCGTTTCTCCCCGCCGGACTTTCCCGCCGGGGAACTCCCAGAGCCCCGCCAGCAGGCCGGTTTTCGGCCGCTGCTGGATTAAAACGCGTCCGCCCTTACGGATGATGCCGACGACGGCTTTGATTTTCTTCGAGCTCCGCCGTTTCGGCTTGGGGATGATCTCCTGTTCGCCGCGGTCGAACGCCCGGCAGGACTCCGGAACCGGGCATGCGGCGCAGAGCGGGTTCCGCGAACGGCAGATGAGCGCCCCGAGCTCCATCATCGCCTGGTTGAAATCGCCGGGGGCGGTCCGGTCGATGAGCCTTTGAAGGGCGGCCAGGATGGCCTTATCGTGGCGGCCGTCGGCCTCCCCATGGAGTCCCATCATCCGCATCATGACCCGGCGGACATTCGCGTCCAGGACAGGATAGGGCCTTCCGAAAGCCAGGCTTTGGACGGCCGCCGTCGTGTAGGGACCGAAGCCGGGCAGGCCCGACATCGTATCGTGGTCGCGCGGGATTTTCGCCGCGTGCTTCTCCACGACGGTCTGCGCGGCCTGGTGCAGGTTGCGGGCCCGTTGATAATAACCGAGCCCCTGCCAGGCCTTGAGGACGCTCTGGAGCGGCGCGCGGGCCAAGCTCCGGATGTCGGGGAAGCGCTTCAGCCATTTCTCGAAATAGGGCGCGACGGCCGGAACGGTGGTCTGCTGAAGCATGACCTCGGAGACCCAAATCGCATACGGGTCGCGCGTCTTCCGCCACGGCAAGTCGCGCTTCGACGTCGCGTACCAAAGGAGGAGCGGTTTGACCAAAGCCTTGTCGGGCGCGTTCACGCTCTTCCTCTCCCCTCCCTGAAATGACGGCCCCGTCCGCCGCCCCTATTTATTTCTTGGCTGGCTCTTTTTTCTCCGGTTCGGGCGCGGCGACCTTCCAGTCCTTGACCTCTTTGGGGAACTCGTCCAGGAATCCCGATTCTACGCGGAAGAGATAGGCCAGCCGGCTGTTCTTCACGACGACCTGCTTCTTGTCCTTGTCGGGCTTCCCGACGAGGATCGTTACCGATTTTTCGACGGCCTTTTCGCCCGTCTCCTTCGTCGTGACCGTCACGACGGCCTGGGGTTTGTCGAGCCCGTATTCGGCCAGGCTCTTCGGGGCGTCGATGAATTCCGCCGCCTCGAGGTTTTCGACCTTCCGGAGGAATGTCTCGATTTTCGTTCCGTCCGCTTCCTCTTTCAGGGCCGCGTCGAGATACCACTTGTCGTTCGTCGATTTGGCCGGCGCCAAGCTGAGGGCGTCCTTCGTCAGGGCGACTTTCGTCGCCTGCCAGGAGCTGAAGACGGCAACTTTCTTTTCTCGGTATTCGTCGGGCTTCTTCCCGAGGTCGGCGAGGAGGTCCGACTCGGGGACGATGATTTTGGTCGACGGCGAGGTCGTGACGTAGGTCTTTCCCTCTTTGTCGTCCTTGTGGAGCGAGACGACGAGCTCTTTCCCGGTCTTGGGCATGGCAAGCACGAGCTGGACCTCGGGCTTGTCGAGCCCGAATTTTTTCAAGTCCGCGGGCGTCTTGTTTTCCGCAACGAACTCCTTGGCCCGCATGTTGGACAGCATATCGAGGACGGCCGTAACCTTGCTCCCGGTCGCCAGCGCCTTGACCGGGGCGTCCAGCCACCAGTCGTCGTCCTTCTTTTGCGCCTGCCAGAAGACGTCTTTGGCCTGGAGCTTAACGCCCGCGACGTCGGCCGTGTCGTATTTGAAGACGTCTTTTTGGCGGAAATCGAAAAGCTTCTTATCGAGCGTTGTCTTGAGCGTGCTCGTGACCAGGACGACGCGCGGGTCGCCGTCCTTCTGGGCGTAGATCGCGCCGCCGATCGGGTTTTCCATCCCGAAGAGGACCCGGACGGGCGGCGCCTGGCCCTTAGTCCAAAGCAGGACCTCTTTTTTGGGGATCTCGTATTTTTTGAGGTCGGCCTTATCCTTTTCAACGACACGGTCGATGTTCAGGTCGGCGAACATCTCCGCGACCTGTCCGACCTCGGAATTGTCGGCCCTGACTTCGATCGGTTCGGCGACCATCCAGTCGCCCTTATCGTCTTTTTTGAAAGTCAGGGTCTCGCCGTCGCGTTTGATCGAGATCTTCTCGATGTCGGCCGCTTTCAACGTCAGGAGCTTATCCTGGGCGCCGGCCGTCCCGGCGTCCTGGGGTTTTTTGTCGAGGAATAGGATGAACGCGAGCAGGACGATAAACCCGGCCAGAAGAACCAGGGTCGTTTTGAACTTCACAGCGACCTCCTTCGCAGCCAGACCGACAGGCCGAAGACCAGGACGATGAGCGGCAGGATGATGACCGAGACGAAGAAGATGATTCGGCCCTGCGACGGCGACAGCATGATCGTGCGGGGACGCTGCGTTTTCGGTTGGATCGAGATCAGGTCCGATTCCTCGGTCAGCCAGTTCGCGACATTGAGGAAGAAATTGCTATTCCCAGACAGGCTGTAATACTGGTTGGAGGCGAAGTCCGAATCGCCGAAGACGGCCATCCGTCCGTCCGCCGGCGCCGTCCCCGCCGTCGCCCCGGCCGGCGCTTTGGCGCGGATCGTCGCGACGGCGGCCAGGGACAGGGGGCCGGCCTTGTCCTTTGTTTTATCGAAGGCGATGTCCTTCAAGGTCATCTTGTCCTTCAGCTTGAAATCGCGCTTCGACCAGGAGTTCGCGCTCGTTTTTCCAAGGACCTGCGAGGTGATGACGCCCTCGGGTTTGGGGTCGATCGTCTCGACCAAGCGGGCCAGGGGATAGAACGTCGCGTACCGGAAATTCTTCGTGATGTCGTGATACTCGTATTGGTCGAGCGTCGGCATGAAATAGTCGCCGCCGATCAGGCGCGAGACCGAGTCGACGATGATGTCGTTCTCGAGGCGGAAGCCGAACTTGGCGAGAAAGGGGAGGAGGCCGGGTGCGGTTTGGGGGTCGGCCATGACAAAAACGCGGCCGCCCGTTTCGAGATAGTTTTTAATCGTCTCGAGCTCGTTGGGGAGGAGGTCCTTTTGCGGGCCGGGGATGATGAGCAACGCGCAATCCTTCGGGAACGTCTCGGCGAGGGCGAGTTGAAGCTTCTTGACGTCGTAGCCCATCTTCGACAAATCGTCCTTCGCGAAGGAATAGCCGGTCCCTTCGGTCACCTCGCCGCTGTGCTCGCCGTGGCCTTCGAGCAGATAGACGACCTTTTTCTTTTCCCGGGTAACCTTGATGAGGGCGTTGGTCACGTCCTCCTCGGTCGTGGTCGTGATGCGGTTGTCCTTGTCGCCGTACTCGAAGATCGTCGTCCCGTCCTGGGCGATCTCGTAGCGTTTGACCAGGCCGGGATTTTTGTCGGGGTCGATAAACTCATATTTGAGCCGGGGGGAATGATAAACGTAGATTTTGAGGAGGTCTTCCATCCGGACGCGGCCGACATTTCCTTCGCGGAAAAACGCCTTGACCGCGATGTCGTTTTTCAGGTTTTGCAGGATCTTGATGGATTGGTCGGAGAGCGAGTGGACCTTGGAGGCGGTGAAATCGAAACGGTGATGATGCCGGCTGAAGAACACGTTGACGAGAACCAGAAGCCCGAACACGAGGACGACGACGAGCAGCATGTTGCTCGAATAAACGAACGACCGCCGTTTCAGGCCGCGTTTAAGCTGGCTCATGTTCAGGACGATATACATCCCGACGGACGCGATGCCCGCGATGGCCAAAACGAGGCCGATCACTTTCGTCTGAGGCCAGACCCGGAGGGCGACGAACCCGAGAAACACCAGGCCCAGGCCGATATAGTTCAAATTCTTTTTGATGGTGTCCATGTCTTATCTCCACCGCCGCGACTGGATCGCGGAATGGGTGAGGAACAAGCCGAAAAAGGCGAAGCTGGCGTAGTAGACGATATCGGTCGTATCCAGGATCCCCTGCGTCATATTATCGAAGTGCTGGAAGAACGAGAGATAGTTCAGCGCGTCCTTCCAGAATCCGGTCGCCGCCGCCGAGGCCCAGTTGATGATCCAGAACAGGAGCAGGGCGCCGAAGGTCAGGATGGCCGAGACGATCTGGTTCTCGGTGAGAGAGGAAAAAAAGATCCCGAGGCCGATGAACGCCGCGCCCATGAGGAAGAGGCCGAGGTAGCCGTTGAGGATCGGCACGACCTCAGGGTTCCCGTGGAGAAACGTGAAAACCGAAAGGATTGCGGTCAGCCCGAGCATGGCCAGGAGGACG
>JBGOYP010000194.1:0-5325 GCA_041479785.1 Candidatus Aminicenantia bacterium
CCTCGACTTCGCTCGGGAGCTGCCGAATATCCGGATCGAGTCCGCGAGCCGGATCATCGCAGCCGATCCCCCGGACCTCGCCGAAATCCCCAACCCCGATTTCAGCCTGGCCCACGGGGCGGCGGCGATGACGTATTATCCCCTGCAACTTTCGCGCGGCTGCCCGTTCGGCTGTTCGTTCTGCTCGGTCCGCACCATCTCGACCCGCCGCGTCCGATACCGCGACGCGGGGCGCTGCATCGACGAAATCGAGGCGGCCCGAACCCGGTTCCCGAAGCTCCGCTTCTTCCGCATCGTGGACGACTGCCCCACGTTCGACCTGCCCCGGTTCAAGGACTTCCTCCGGGAATACCTGCGGCGGGGGATCGGCGTGCCCCTGCATATCGACAACCTCCGGGCCGACCGGTTCGACGACGAGATGCTCGACCTCATCCGCCGGATCGGAGTGGACCACCTCTGCATCGGCGTCGAGTCGGGCAACCCGAAGGTCTTCGCCGCGATCGACAAGGGCGAAAAACTCGACGACATCGTCCGCGCGGCTAAGATGATCAAGAGCCACGGCATCCGGCTGTATACGTGCTTCATCGTCGGATTGCCCGAATCGACGCCTCTGGCCGAACGGAATTCCATCCGGCTCGCCCGCGCAATGAAGCCGGCCTGGATATACTGGAACCTCTTTCAGCCGCATAAGGGGACAGAGGCCCGGGCCTGGTTCGAGCGGCACGGCCGGATCTTCGGCGAGGAGGACAAGAGCAGCCTCATCGACCTCGGTCTGGGCAATACCGACGCTCCATGCGACACCGAGGAATTTCCGGCCGCGGAACGGCGGCGGATGCAGATCGCCGC
Organism: Candidatus Aminicenantia bacterium; assembly: GCA_041479785.1. GTDB lineage: Bacteria > Acidobacteriota > Aminicenantia > Aminicenantales > UBA4085 > JBGOYP01. The sequence goes on from JBGOYP010000194.1 coordinate 847, forward strand.
GTCGCTCGCGACGGGGGCTTACTGGCTCAATCCTCTTTATTTTCCGCGCTATATCTTGATCATCCGGAAGAATAGGCTGGGCCGCGAGTTCCTGAGGGGATTTTCGGCCGTCCTGCGGATCAATCTGGGGATGTTGGGGCACAGGATCGCGCGCGCCTTTCGTGGACGATACCGAAGGGCCGGCCGGCGGAAGGGGAACTGATGCGGATCGGCCTGGTCGTCAGCACGTTTCCCCCCTACCAGGGCGGAATGGGCAACATGGCGTTCTCATACGCCCTGGGACTGACGCGCCGCGGACACCAGGTCGAGGTTTTTTGCCCAAAGCGGGGAGGAATCGCGCGCGAACCCGATGCCCCCTCCGCCTCCGACCCCCCCTTCCCCGTCCATCGACTGAAGCCCTGGTTCGATGTCCGGAACAGCGCCTTCGTGCCACAGCTCGCCCTGCGGTTAGGCCGGTTCGACGCCGTCAACCTCCACTATCCTTTTTTTGGGGGTGCCGAGGTGGTCTTCTTCCTAAAAAAGCTCAAGGAAAAAAAGCTCCCGCTGGTCGTCAATTTCCAGATGGACAACTTCAGCACAGGGGCGGCGGGCCTGGTTTTCAAGGCAAACGCGCGTCTATTTACCCCCCGGTTGCTCCGCTTGGTAGACAAGGTCATCGTGACCTCGGAGGATTACGCGGCCCATTCTTCGGCGGCAGCAACCTTCCGGAAATATCCCGCGAAATTCGAGGCCATTCCGCCGGGGATCGATACAGCCCAATTCAGCCCGGGAGAAAAAGACATGGGCCTCTTGAAAAGATATGGCATCGCGGAAAGCGAAAAAGTCGTCCTGTTCGTCGGAGGCCTCGACCGGGCGCACGCTTTCAAGGGCGTGGATTTTCTGATACGGGCCTGGCGCGAACTTGGCGTGGCCAAAGCCCGGCTCCTGATTGTCGGCCAGGGTGATCTTCGGGAGAGCTACCGGCGGACGGCGGACGCACTTGGCCTCGGCCGAAGCGTCGTCTTCGCCGACGCGGTCGGCGCCGGCGAGCTGCCCGCCTACTACCGCCTGGCCGATCTCCTCGTCCTGCCCTCGACGGATTCGTCCGAGGCGTTCGGCATCGTCCTCGTCGAGGCGATGGCCTGCGGCGTTCCGGTGCTTGCTTCGGACCTGCCGGGGGTGCGGAGCGTGGTCGAGGCGGAACGGAACGGCTTTGTCTTCCGGGTCCGGGTGACAGGGGATCTGCTGGACAAGCTGCGCGCTATTCTGATAAACGAAGAGCTGCGCGGCAGGATGCGGGCCGCCGCGCGGGAGACGGCTGTGGCGCATTACGATCGGGAAAAGATATGGGACCGCGTGGACCGGGTTTTTCGGGAGGCGGCGTCCGCATGACGAAATTGGCCGGACGGACGAAAGCGATCTTGCGTTTTGCCGCTCTCCCCGCGGCGAGCGCCGCGATCCTCGGGCTCCTCAAAGTCCTCGGGATCCTCAACTTCCGGCTGTTCGGCGAGGCGTTCACCCGCGGAAACGGGGCGATCTGGCTGGTCGTCGCGGCGCTCCTCGCCATGATCGCCGTGGCGCTCGTCCGCTACTGGTTCATCCTCCGACTCGTATCGTTCAAAGCCCGTGCGCCGCAAGTCGTCGCGGCCGGCCTCATCAGCCAGGCCGTCGGCCAGTGGGCCCCGGGGTCAATGGCCGTCACCGAGCTCATTCGCTTCGGCCTGATGGCCGGACTGGGCGAAAAAAGCCGCCTCGCCCTCTCGATCCTGATCGATCGGCTGCTCGGGCTCGGGACGATGTTCCTCGTCGGCGGATGCGCCGCGTTCTATTTGCACCTCCGCGGCGGGATCCTCGTCAAATACCCGGCGCTCGTCTTTTCGCTCGCCGTCCTGTCCATTGTCTTCGGCCTGGCGGTTATCCTCGCCCCGCTCTTCACCAAAACCTCCCCGTGGCGGAAACTCTCGCGTTTTCTCTCGGTCAAGGCCGCCCGACCGCCCATCGCTGCAAACCCCGCGCACCCAAGAAATCGCACCGCGCGCATATGGGGCGGACTGAGCAAGGCGGCCGAGCTCCTGAACGGGGCTACCGCCCGCCCCCGCCGGTTCCTCATCCCCGTCGCCCTTAGCTTGGTCATCCCCTTCCTCAACGCGGCCACCCTCTTTTACGCCGCCCAAGCCATCGGCCATCCCCTTCCCCTATCGGTCATCCTGGTCGCCGTTCCGTTCACGATCGTAGCCGTGTTCCTTCCCCTCGGCCTCGCCGGCTACGGCGGCCCGCAACTCGTGGCCGCGGGGGTGTTCGGCCTGTTCAACGTCAGCTCGGAGACGGTCGTCGCCGCCTGCCTGGTGCAGAACACGGTCGTCCTCGCGCTCACGACCCTCCTCGGCGGGCTGAGCGCGGGGTTCACCCTCGACCGGCTGCGGGCGGCGTTCGCGGCCCGAAAAAATCGCCTTCCCGACCGGAGGTCGCCATGAGTCACAAAGCCCTGCTCTCCATCGTCGTCCCCGTGTTCTCGGAGGAGAAGATCGTCCCCGAGTTCTACCAGCGGACCAAGGCCGTGGCCTCGGCCCTCGCGGACCGCTACGATCACGAGTTCGTCTTCATCGACGACGGCAGCCGGGACCGAACGCTCGACATCCTCCGGGGGCTCGCCGCGGCCGACCCGCGCGTCAAAATAATCAGTCTCTCCCGCAACTTCGGCCACCAGTTCGCCCTCACGGCCGGGCTGGACTACGCGGGCGGGGACGCGGTGGTCGTCATCGACGGGGATCTGCAGGATCCGCCGGAGGTCATCCCGGAGATGGTCGCGAAGTGGGAGACCGGGGCCAAGGTCGTCTACGGCGTCCGCGAGAAGCGGAAGGGCGAGAACCCGTTCAAGCTCCTCACGGCCAAGCTCTTCTACCGCCTGATCCGGCTCATCGGCGACACCGACATGCCGCTCGACGCGGGCGATTTCCGGCTGCTCGACCGGAAGGTCGTCGCCACGCTCCGGACAATCCGCGAGGAGAACCGCTACATCCGGGGGCTCGTGAGCTGGGCCGGGTTCCCGCAGGCCGGCGTCCGCTACAAGCGGGACCGCCGCTACGCGGGCAAGACGAAATACACGCTGAAGAAGATGCTGCGCTTCGCCGTCGACGGCCTCCTGAGCTTCTCGGATAAGCCTCTAAAGATCACATCCTTTGTCGGGTTCCTGATCACGACCGTTTCCTTCCTGATGGGCCTGCGGATCATCATCAACAAGATCCGCTTCCCAGAGACCCTCGTCTCCGGATGGACGTCGCTCATCCTGACCGTGCTCTTCATGGGCGGGATCCAGCTCATCTCGCTCGGGATCCTGGGGCTGTATCTTGGGCGGCAGTATCGGGAGGTCAAGAAGCGGCCGCTCTATGTCGTCGCCGAAACAATCGGCTTCGAGGGGAGCAAAGGGCCGGAGGGCGACGGAAGAACTGCGTAACCATGAGCCCAGCAGCGCCGCGCGTCTCCGTCTGCATCCCGGCCTACAACGGGGCGGAATTCATTGGAGAGGCGATCCGCTCGGTTCTCGGGCAGAGCTTCGGGGACTTCGAGCTCGTGGTCATCGACGACTGCTCGACGGACGGAACGGTCGAGGTGGCGCGCGGGTTCGGCGATTCCAGAATTCGCCTCATCGTCAATCCCAATAACCTAGGCCAGTGCGAGAACTGGAACAAGGCGCTGGCCGAGGCGGGGGGCGAATTCTTCAAGCTCCTCCCCCAGGATGATTTTCTCTACCCGGATTGCGTGCGGCGACAAGTCGAGGTCTTCGACGACCCGCGGAACGCCGGCGTCGCGCTCGTCTGCGCCGCGCGGAACATCGTCGACCGGCGAGGACGCATCCTGATGAAAAGGGGTTCTGGGAGAAAGCGCGGCCGCGTCGACGGCCGGCGGGCGGTGCGGGACTGCGTCCGTGCTGGGACGAACCTCATCGGCGAGCCGGGCGCGGCGCTGATGAGGACCAAGTCCGCCCGGAAAGTCGGCCGTTTCGACGATACGAATTTCTATGTCCTCGATCTCGATTTCTGGAGCCGGGCCTTGGTTGAGGGCGATCTCTATGTCGTGCCGGAAGTGCTAGCTGCGTTTAGGGTAGCGGCGGGTTCGGCGAGCGTCCGGATCGCCAAGTCCCAGAGCCGCGATTTCCGGAGTTTCATCGACAGGTTGAGCCGGGACGGCCGATTCGGAATTCGGGCGCGGGATCGCGCGATCGGAAAAACACGGTCCATGGCGAACATGACCCTGCGCCGCGCGATCTACAGATGGGGCCGGGCGAAATCTGATTGAGAATAATAGGAACGCCTGGACGCTATTTAATCCCCTTGATCAGTTCTCTGATCCGTTCCTGGTCGGGCTTGATCTCGAGGGATTGTTTGAAAGCCTTGGCCGCCAAGTCTTTGTCCCCGAGTTCGAGATTCGGGATAAGGATTTGCTTTTTCGCTCTGCACGACTTACGCTCCAATTAAGCGGGGAATCGACGCTCCCCATCAC
>JBGOYP010000195.1:0-5313 GCA_041479785.1 Candidatus Aminicenantia bacterium
AGATCAATCTGGGTTATGTCTCCCGTGATTACCGCTTTCGAATTGAAACCCAGACGGGTCACGAACATCTTCATTTGCTCGGACGTCGTGTTCTGCGCTTCGTCCAGAATCACGAAAGAATCATTCAGAGTGCGGCCACGCATAAAAGCGAGTGGGGCGATTTCGATAATGCCTTTTTCGATCAGGTGACCCGCCTGGTCGGTTTGGACCAGGTCGAAGAGCGCGTCATATAAGGGACGGAGATAGGGGTTGATCTTCTGGATCATGTCCCCGGGAAGGAAGCCGAGCTTTTCCCCGGCTTCGACGGCCGGACGCGTGAGGATGATTCGGCCGACGAGCTTGTTCTGAAGGAATGAAAGGGCCATGGCCATGGCCAGGTATGTTTTTCCCGTCCCCGCCGGCCCGATGCCGAAAACGACGTCGTGGCTCCGGATTTTTTGAATAAAGGTCTGCTGGTTCAGGCTTTTCGGCGTAACCGATTTCCGGGAGAGGTTGAGCGGCTCGGAGGGAAAATAGGATTCCAGGGGTTTCGTCCCGCCCTGGTCGAGAAGGTCGAGGACGATGTGGAAGTCCTCCTCTTTCAGGTCATACCCCTTTTCCTCCAGTTCGCGGATTTTCTCGAAATAGAACTTGGCGCGTTCCACTTTGTCGGGGGGGCCGTCGACCATGAGAGAATCGCCCCGAATGGAGAGCCGGACGTCGAGGCGGTTCTCGAGTTTTTTCAAGTTGCGGTCGAGAACGCCGAAAAAGACGTTTTTCCGGGCAATAGGGTGTGAGATTTTTTCCATATCAGGAGGCGAGGAATGAATCTTCGGTCATCTTCGGCCATTATAAACACTTGTCGGCCGCCGTTGTCAAGGAAAGCCGGCCGTGAAGCCCGGCGTCTTCGGGGTTGAAAAAAACGGGCGTCTGGTATATAAATACCTTTAATTTTTCGAGATAACGGCTCAAGCGCCAAGGAGAACACTATGGACAAGGAATTCACGGCGGTATCGATTCCCACATCTCTCCATAAAAAAATAGAAGAAAAGATCAAAGGGACCGATGTGACGTCCGTTTCAAGTTATATCGCGAAGATTCTAAGAGAGAACCTCAGCAAGGACGACCCCAAGGAAGACGTTTTCAGCAAGGAAGACGAAGAAAAGGTCAAGGAACGCCTCAAAGCGCTGGGTTATATCGATTGACGATCCCGTGAACCGGCGAAAACACAGATGCTTCGCGGCTGACCCGATGCGACGCCAAGGAGACGCGGCATGATTCAACCCCACGGCGGAAAGCTCGTCGAGCGCGTTCTTGCCGGAGACAAGAAAAAAGAAATCCTGGACCGGGCCGCCTCTTTTCCCTCGATCTCGATTTCTTCCGAATCCGTGAGCGATGTCGAAAACATCGCCACCGGCGTGTTCAGCCCGCTTGAAGGTTTCATGGGCAAGGACGAGGTCCGGAACGTTCTGAGCCACATGCGCCTCCGGTCGGACCTCGCCTGGACCATTCCCATCGTCCTCGACGTCAACCGGGAGACGGCCTCGCGGCTCAAGACCGGCAAAGAGGTTCTTCTAACCGAGGGAGCCGGCGACCCCGTCGCCGTCCTGCATCTCGACCACAAATTCGATTACGACAAGGAAGAGATGGCTCTCAAAGTGTTCCAGACCACGGACGGGGCCCATCCGGGCGTGTCGCGCGTCCGGGCCATGAAGGACGTCCTCCTCGCGGGAAAGATCGACCTCGTCCGGGAAACGCCGACGCCCCACGCCCGGTACAAACTCGCCCCCCGCGAGACGCGCGTCCTTTTCCGGGAAAAAGGTTGGCGGACGATCGTCGGATTCCAAACGCGGAACACGCCTCACATCGGGCACGAATATGTCCAGAAAACGGCGCTGACCTTCGTCGACGGCATCTTCATCAACCCGGTGATCGGGAAGAAGAAAAAAGGCGATTACAGGGACGAGGTCATCCTGGCCTCGTATGAGGAATTGCTCAGGACCTACTTTCTCAAGGAGCGGGCCGTCATGGCGATCCTCATGATGGAGATGCGCTACGCCGGCCCGCGCGAGGCGATTTTCCACGCGATCATCCGCAAGAATTTCGGCTGCACGCACATCATCATCGGACGCGACCACGCCGGCGTCGGAAACTATTACCATCCCTACGCGGCCCAGGACATCTTCGAGGAATTTCCCGACCTGGGCATCATCCCCCTGTTTTTCCGCTCGTTTTACTATTGCCGGAAATGCCTGTCCGTGGTGAACGACAAGATCTGCCCGCATCCGGCGGCCGACCAGCTCCAGTTCAGCGGGACCAAGATCCGGGACATGCTGGTCAAGGGCGAATATCCGCCGCCGGAGCTCGTCCGGCCGGAGGTCGCCAAGGTCATCATGGACTTCAAGAACCCGTTCAATGACTGACCGCGCGACCGCCGCGGCGCATGGGGCACCGGACGATGACCGGGAGAAGAGCATGAAACGAAAGATGTTGATCATCGGTTTGGATTCGGCCCCGCCGCAGATCGTCTTCGACCACAGGGACCAGTTTCCCGTCCTCAACCGGCTGATCAAGGGCGGCCGCTTCGGCGCGATGCGCAGCTCCGACCCGCCGATCACGATCCCGGCGTGGATGGTGATGACTACGGGAAAAGACGCCGGCCGGCTCGGCCTCTACGGCTTTCGCCATCGGACGGGGTATGCCTACGACAAGATGTGGATCGCGACGGCGCAATCGTTCAAGGAACGCGCGGTCTGGGACATCGTCGGCGACGCCGGCGGGCAGAGCTGCTTGGTCAGCATCCCCCCGAGTTACCCGCCGCGCAAAGTCCCCGGCCAGCTCATTTCGTGCTTCATCACGCCCGACAGCGAAAAGGAATACACCTATCCGCCCGAGCTCAAGCAGGAGATCGAAGCCGCGTTCGGCCCTTATCTCTTCGACGTCGTTTTCCGGACCGGGGACCGCGACCAGATCCTCAAGGAAATCTATGAGATGACGGCCAAACGGTTCGACGTCGTCGCATATCTCATGCGGCACAAGCCCTGGACGCTCTTCATGTTCGTCGAAATCGGCGTAGACCGCGTCCAGCACGCGTTCTGGAAGTACTGGGACCGCGAGCATCATCTCTACGAGCCCGGCAACACATATGAAAACGTCATCATCGACTACTACAAATATCTCGACGGCCGGATCGGCCGGCTGTTGGAACGCGTCGGCCACGAAACGGTCGTTTTGGTCATTTCCGACCACGGCGCGAAGCGGATGAAAGGCGCGTTCTGCGTCAACGAGTGGCTCATCGAAGCGGGCGACCTTGTCCTCAAGGAGACGCCGAAGCGCGGGGCCAGCATCGAAAAGACGGCCGTGGACTGGCCGCGGACCAAGGTCTGGGGATGGGGCGGGTATTACGCGCGCCTGTTCCTGAACGTCGAGGGCCGCGAACCGCAGGGCGTCATCAAGCCCGAGGATTATGAGAAAGAGCGCGACGCGCTCGTCCGCCGGCTCAAGTCCGTCCGCGGCCCCAAGGGCGAACCCTGGGCGACGCACGTCATCAAGCCCAACGAGTATTTCGCCGATGTCCGGGGCGACTATCCCGACCTCATGGCCTATTTCGACGACTTGTATTGGCGGTCGGCCGGGACGCTGGGCTGGGGAACGAAATATCTTCTCGAGAACGACACCGGGCCGGACGACGCCGTTCACGCCCAGGAGGGGATGTATATTCTATACGACCCAAAGGCCAAAGTGAGCCGCCGGGTGGATATCGACATCCTCGATGTCGCGCCGACCGTCCTGCATGAGCTCGGCTTGCCGATCCCGAACGATATGAGGGGAAAAATCATCGGCCTTTGACGCCAGGAGAAAGAACGAATGTGCGAACATGACCAGAAAGGCGTGACCCTGTGGTTCACGGGCCTTCCTTGCTCGGGGAAATCGGCGATCGCCGACCGCGTCGCTGAAATTCTGAAGGACCGCGGCTATCGGGTCGAGCGGCTCGACGGCGACATCGTCCGCCAGAGCCTGACCCGCGACCTCGGGTTTTCGCGCGAGGACCGGAACGAGAATATCCGCCGGGTGACGTTCGTAGCGAAGCTTTTGACGCGAAACGACGTTTTCGTCCTGACATCGTTTATCTCTCCGTATCGCGACATCCGGGCGCACGCCTGCCGGGAGATCGGCTCGTTTCTCGAGGTTTATACCAAATGTCCGATCGACATCTGTATCGAGCGCGACGTCAAGGGCATGTATAAGAAAGCGATGGCGGGACAGATCAAGGAATTTACCGGGGTCTCCGACCCTTACGAGGAGCCGGTGGACCCCGAAATCCTGCTCGAAACAGGGAGGGAGACGCTCGAGGTCTGCGCGGCCAAAGTCCTGGCCCGGATGAAAGAGCTGGGGTATTTGGACTGAGGCGGCATTCGCCGAAGGTCAGTCGCATGATGACATGTCTCGTGACGGGCGGCGCGGGGTTCATCGGGTCGCATCTCGCCGAAGGGCTCGTCCGCCGCGGTTTCCGGGTCCGGATTCTTGACAATTTCTCGACCGGAAAACACGACAACCTGTCCGCCGTTCGCGACCACGTCGACGTCATCGAAGGCGATATCCGGGACCTCGAGGTGTGCCGCAGCGCGGCCGCCGGCGCGGCGTACGTATTCCACCTCGCCGCGCTCGCGTCCGTCCCGCTCTCCATCGAAGACCCTTTACAGACCGATGCCGTCAATGTCCGCGGAACGCTCAACGTCTTGTGGGCGGCCAAGGAGGCCGGCGCGAAAAAATTCGTGTTCGCCTCCTCGACGTCCGTTTACGGCGACCATCCCGGCCTGCCCAAGCGCGAGGAGATGACCGGGATGCCGCTCTCGCCCTACGCCCTGAGCAAATGGGTCGGTGAGTCCTATTGCCGGGTTTTTTATCTCGTCTACGGAGTCCCGACGGTCTGCCTCCGTTATTTCAACGTCTACGGACCGCGCCAGGACCCCCGGTCCCAATATGCCGCCGCGGTTCCGCTCTTCATCGTCAAAATGCTGGCCGGGGAGCGTCCGGTCATCTTCGGCGACGGCGAGCAGACGCGGGACTTCGTCTACGTCGGCGACGTCGCGGCGGCCAACATCCTGGCCGCGGAAGCGACGGGCGGCGCCGGAGACGTCTTCAATATCGCGTCCGCCGAAAGCCTGAGCGTGAACGCGCTCGTCCGGACCATCAACGGCATCCTCGGCACCGGGCTCGAGCCCGTCTACACGGCGCCCCGCCCCGGAGACATACGGCATTCGGCCGCGGACATCGGGAAAGCGCGGTCCGTGTTAAACTATCACCCCCGGTTCGATTTCCGCCGGGGTTTGG
>JBGOYP010000196.1:0-5302 GCA_041479785.1 Candidatus Aminicenantia bacterium
CGAGCTCGACGATCCTGACGCTCGTCGTCGTGCCCGTCGTCTATTCGATCGTCGACGACCTCACGCGAAAATTCTCGGGCAAAGGCAAGGACGCCTGACCCGGCGCCGATCCTGTTTTTGGAAGATGAGCCCGGTCAGCCGATGACCTCGCCTTCGGGGCGCCACTCGCAGACATCCCAGTGGCCGAACAGGATGTCGAATCCCGGGTCGGCGGATTCGTGTTCGCGATGGAGTTCCAGCTGAGCCGGTATGACTGCGATCTCGACGTAATCATGGGGTTTTTTCCGGACCGGGAGGTACTTGACATTCATGTCGACCTGAAAGACCTTGGGAAGAGCGTCCTTGTCGAATATAATGGAGATCGAGGTCACGCCGGACGCTTTTAGGTCCTGCCAGAATTTCATGATTTCGCCTGGCCCTTTGTATAATTTGGTTTTAGCCCGGTCGTGAAGGATGGCGGACGGCTTGTAGTGGACGTCGAACCACTTCTTTTGGGTGAGTGATTTGGCCTTGAATTGATCGGCAAGCTCCTCATAATGCTTGACGATCTTCACCATAACCTCTCGAGGGTCGGTCGGTCGCGGTCTCATCATGGGGTCCTCCTCATAATTATTTAAATTCTCGATTCATAATCCGCCGTATTTACGGTCTTTTTCCTCGTAAACGGCCTTGGCCTTGGCCGCGATTTTCTGAAACCGGGGGTCCGAGCCGAGGCCCTCGAAAAAGGGATTGTATATAAAATAGGGGTAGGGATACAGGAAATCCTTGATCAGGTAATACGCCCGGTCAAGACCCCACTCGATATTTTTTAGGGCCTGGCCCTTGTCCCCGAGGATAATCTGGGCGTTCGTGATCTCATAGCGAAACGGCTGTTTGATATTTTTGAGCATCTCCCGCGCCTTGGCGGTATCGCCTTTGAGAGCCAGAAACCAGATCCGCAGACGGGCCAGCCGTTCCCGGGCATCCTCCGTCTCGGGCATGGTCTTTTCCATGATTCGGAATTCCTCCTCCGCCCTGTTCAGATCCCGGGTCGCGACGAGGAACCGGGCGTACATCGAGTGCAGCAGAAAACTGTCGGGCTCGAGCTTCAGGGCCTCTTCGATCAGGCGCAGCCCCTTCTCGAACTGGCCGAGGTTCCAGTACGATTGGGCGCAGGTCCGGAACAACGCGAAATGAAACCCCTGGTCCATCGCCAAGACAAAGACACGGGCATAATACCAGATCGCCTTCTGGTCGAGGCCAATGCTCCGAAGAAAGGACCCGACGTTGAAATTGATCTCGGCGTTGTTCGGAGCTAAGTCATAGGCCGTTTTAAAGCTCCGGTAGGCTTTGTCCCAATCGTTCTCGTAGTAATAGACCCAGCCCATCCCAACCTGCGTCTCCGCAATTTTGTCATTCTTCTTAAAGGCGGTCTCATAGTTCAGGCGCATTTCGAAGGAGTCATCCAGATTTCCTCCGCCGGTGGCATATCTGCATTCAAAGAGATTCCCGAGGCCCCAATACGACAGGGGATAGTCCCGGTCGCGTTCGATCACCTTTCGATACAGACGGACCGCCTCCTCGAAATCGTCCTTGAGGCGCACATCGCGATACCGGAGTTCCGCTTTTTTTGCGTTCGCCATCAGGTCGAGGACGACGAGACTGGGCGGCTCGATCGAAAATCGGGTCCACTCGCTGGCCGCGGCGGATGTCATCCGAAGCTGGGCGGCGATATCGTTGGCGATCTTCTCTTCCAATTTGAGAAACGGGCTTTCCCGCTTATTCTCATACGGATGTTCGAAAACTAACAGCTCACCCTGGGTTTTGGTCAGCCGGATGTTTACGCGAATGCCGTCCGGCGTCATTTCGACCGTGCCCACCAGGACATTATCCACTTGAAGGGCTTTGCCGAGTTCGGCCGGGGTCCCGGCCAACGAACGGTACTGGTCCGAGGCATATTGGTCGGGGACCTTGAGATGCCCGAAGCTGAGAAGCTTTTGCCGGATCCCCTCGGCTAGGCCGTATCCCAATCCCGACGGGGCCGGGCCGGGGCCTCTGACTTCGAAAGGGATGACGGCGACCGAGTTCGTCCATCCGGACAGTGCGGTAACAGACGGTTCGGTTTTAGCCGCGGGAACGGGGCCGGCGCGGCGCGTCTTAACAAGAACGTATATTCCGCCCGCCGCGGCCGATAGGATCAGGGCGGCCGCGGCAATCGTCCGGACCCGTGACGAGTGACGGCGTTTCGCGTCCCTCGGCGCTTCCGGACGCGTTGCCGTCGACAACCAGGCCGACTCAATCTTATCCAATGCGTCTCGAACTTCCGCGGCGGTTTGATACCGTTGGTTCCGGTCCTTGGCCAGGCATTTGAGAATGAGGGCGTCTAAGCTTTCCGGGACCTGGGAGTTGAGCTGCCGGGGCGGCCGCGGGAGCTCGGATTTTTGTTTGACGAGGACGCCCAGCGGCGTCCGGCTTTCGAACGGCGCTTTCCCCGTGACCATTTCATACAGGATCATCCCCAGGGAATACAGGTCGGAACGATGGTCGACCTCCTCGCCCTCGGCCTGTTCGGGGGACATGTATTCCGGTGTCCCGATAACGACGCCTTCGGCCGTCAACTCTCGCGCCTGGACTAAACGGGCGATGCCGAAATCCAAGATCCGGGCCGTGCCCGTCGGGTCGATGAGGACGTTCTGCGGCTTCAGGTCTCGATGGACGATGCCCCATCGGCGCGCTTCTTCGAGACCGTCGGCGACTTGGCGGGCATAGCCAACGGCGACGCCGACGCTCAGAGGGCCGGTCATGCGGATCATGTTCTTGAGCGTCTCTCCGGGAACGTATTCCATGGTGATGTAATGAGTGCCGGCGTATTCCCCCAGGTCGAACATCCGGCAGACGTTCCGATGGGCAATGCGCCGCGCGGCCCGGAGCTCGTGCTCGAAGCGCTCGATTATTTTTTCGTCCGAGGCGATCTCGGGCTTGATGATTTTGAGGGCGATCTTTTCCTTGACCTTCGTATCGTAGACTTTGTAAACGCGCCCCATCCCTCCCGCGCCGATCTTTTCGATGACCTGGTAGCGGTCGGCGAAGATCGTGCCCGTCCCGAGGTCCGGGACGGGAGCGAGCGTTTTGGTCTTTTCTTCGTCCGGGGCTCCGGGGAGAACCGTCAGGCGGGTGCCGCAGCCGGCGCAAAAACGGCTCGTCTCGGGATTATCCGATTGGCACCGCGGGCACTTCACGTTCAACCCCTTGTTTCCTCGAGTGTGACCATCATAGTCCCGACCGGGAAGAGTGTCAAACGGGGAGGACACCGCATCCCGATGAGCCCGAGCGCGACAGCCTTTCCGTCCGTGTCCCCGTCCTCAAGCCGGGCTATTTTTGCCGGAGAATGCCGGCGATTTCATCGACCAGCGACTTGGACCCGATATACAGGGCCGTCCGCTGATGGGGCTTCTGCGGGGCGATGTCGAGGATCGGCACGCCGTTTTCGTCCACGGCATCGCCGCCCGCCTCCCGGCACATGAACGCGGAGACCGCGGCTTCATACATCAGGCGAAGCTTGCCTTGAGGTTTGTTCTTTTTGGGGTCGGGGTGGTTGACGATGGCCGGATACATGAACAGCCCGCCGTTGGTCAGGATCCGATGAAAATCTCCGGCCAGTGCGCCCATGTAGCGGAACGCGTATTTCTTCTCGTTCTCGGCGATCCACGTCTGGATGCCCTTGGCGAAGGTCTCGCGGTTGGCCGAGTTGAACGACAGCTCCCAGTTTTTCCGGTCGTCGGGGAGGCACATCCGCGTCGGCTTGACGTAGTTCATCGTCTCGTCGATGTGGAACCGCCAGCAGCCGGCCTGACGCAGGCCGATGGTGAACGTTCCCGTCGGGATGACGAACATGCCGGCGGCGATGAACTCGCGGCCGGCGCGCAGGTGCATGTCCTCGGGCCCTTCCAGGTTGCGTTTGGCAACGCCGAAGAGGAGTCCGATCGGGAGATTGTGGGGCACGTTCGAGGAGCCGTCCATCGGGTCGTAATAAACGAAGTACCGGCCTCCGGTCATGTTCATTTCGACCCGGTTCTCATCCTCCTCGCCGACGGCATAGATCACGCGGCCCGAGCTCTGGAGATAATGCTTGACGAGGTTATTGGCGATATCGTCCATCTTCAGGACGTCCTCGCCCTGGACGTTCGTCGAGCCCGCCATGCCGAGATTCCCGCGTAGCGCACCGGTCTGGTAATAGAATTGAATGCGCTTCGCGGCGTTCAGGATGCTGTTCATGAGGATCAGGAAATGATAAGTCCGGTTGTGGCGCTCCTGATGCTCGAGGAGAAAATCCATGAACGTCTTATCAAATTGCATGATGGGTGGTCCTCCCTTTCTTATTTCTCATGATGTCATCATACCCGAGACGACCGTGCCGAAACAAGCGTTTTTTCGGCGGGACGATATCAGGCGGTCAACGCTCCCGGCCCCGAGTTTTGTTCGGCCGGCCGCGGCTCCTTGTCCCGCGGCCGGCCCTTCACGAGAACGGCGAGGACGGCGGCGTTCAGGACGAGGAGAGAGCCCAAGAGGACGGGGAAGCCGACGAGAGGAATGAGGACGGCGGAGAGTCCCACGGCGGCCAAAAACGACCCTATCAAGTCCCACCCGTATCCGAGCCCGGCCTGGCTTGCGCCCTTGTAAAAGAGAGTGTTCGCGACGACAAAGAAATCACCTCCGATATAACCCAGAAAGAAAAGGAAGCCAAAGGGGAACGCAACCGGGGGGCGGAGGCTGATGCCCGGAATCGCGACTGCGATGAGACCGGCGAACGCCGCCTGCAAAGCGATCAGGCGAGCAAAGCGGGGCGTTTTCCGTCGGATCGCGGCGAACGCTCCGGCGGCAAGCCCCGTCATGAACATCGTCAAGAGCAAAGCGACCTGCCGATACACGTTACCGTATCGCGTTTGGAACCAGATGAGAGTCCCCACCTCCAGGGCCATGGTTGTAAGCCCCAAGAATGCCATGGGAAGGGCTGGGCGTAGGCCCCCGCCCGGCCGAAGCCCGGCGACGCAGAGAATAATGAGCAGGACGAGCAACGGGATGCCCGCGAGAGCCAACCGGGGAATTTCGCCTAAAAATCGAAGCACGGCCGCGTCCATGCCGCGGAATTGCGTACTCCAGAGAACGGCGTTGAAATAATAACTGACCGGATGCGTGTCGGTATTCATGTCGCGGGCGCCGGAGTCCAGGGACCGGGCCAGGGCCTGGAGACGAAGCGGATGAAGCCGCGCCCGCAACAATTCGGGCGACACATAAACGGTCGCGACCCCTCTTTGTTGGAGGA
>JBGOYP010000197.1:0-5264 GCA_041479785.1 Candidatus Aminicenantia bacterium
AGAGCAAGTTCTGCGTCGAACTCGGGTTCAAGCCGGCCGACGAGCCGTACATCATGAGCGCCCACCATCAGGCGGCGCGGGTCGTCGGTAAGGGATTTCGGGTCGCGGCGACTTCGCTCGACGGAAAAGTGGTCGAGGCGATCGAACATACCCGTTTCCCGAACGTTCTGGGCCTCCAGTTCCATCCGGAATTCCCCGCCGTCTGGGACACGGAGCCAAAGTCCAAGCTCACGCCCCAGGACAAGGACCTGATCGCCATCAACGCCTATCTCACCGCCCATCCGCCGACGATCGAGTTCCACAAGAAGCTCTGGACGTGGTTCTTCTCGAAACTGAAACATTAATTTCGGTGACAGACGACCCATTACCGAAATTCAACGAATTCGGTTCGAGCCGGATTTTCGGTAATGCCATGTGCGTCACCGAAATACCAAAATTGAGGTTGACAAACCGGCGAGCTGAATCTATAGTAATCCTATAGGATTTATGAAAGGAGCGACCTATGACACGCTATATGGTTCCCCGGGTCAGCCACTGTAAATCCGGCTGCCTATGTCCCTCCTGGGCATGAGGTGAAACGGCCCTTTCGTCGATTTTGCGAAAAGCGCCCCTTAGGGTAAGACCTCCAAAGCGGACGTCAGACCCGGGGGGCGTTCTTTTTTGACATTTTTTTTCTTTTTGATATATAACAAACCCGGGAATGGGATTTGGCCGTCCATAGACGTTTTTTCTCGCTAAATCAAAATTCGTGAGGAGGTCCGCATGTGTATTCGACTGTCCAAAGTGACCGTTGTCGCGGCGCTTGTCGCCCTCGGGTTCGTCCTGGCCTTGACCGCTGCGCCGCAGGCCAAGCCGCCCGCCCAGAAACCGGGCGCGCCGGCTGTTAGAACCGAAGAGTTCGATTACGCCGCCGTTCTCAAGACGTTCCGGCTCCGGAATATCGGGGCTGCCAACATGGGCGGCCGGACGGTCGATTTCGCCGTCCCGCTCGCCAACACGTCGGTCATCTACGCCGCGGTCGGCCCGAGCGGCCTTTGGAAATCCGAGAACGCCGGCACCACGTGGTCGCCGTCCTTCGTCAACGAGGGTTCGGTCTCGGTCGGGGCCGTGGCCGTGGCCCAGAGCGCGCCCGACATCGTTTGGGTCGGCTCGGGCGAAGCGACCGCCCGGAACTCCGTCGCGATCGGCGACGGCGTTTATAAGTCCGAGGACGCGGGCCGGACCTGGAAGGCCATGGGGCTCACGGAGACCCGGTTCATCGCCCGCATCTGCATCGACCCAGCCAACCCCGACGTCGTCTTCGTCGCCTCTCAAGGCCATCTCTGGGGCCCGAACGAGGAGCGCGGCGTTTACAAGACGACCGACGGCGGCAAAACGTGGAAAAAGGTCCTCTACCTCGATAAAGATACGGGCTGCTCGGACATGGCCATGGACCCCTCAAACCCTAAGATCCTCTACGCCGGAATGTGGAAATACCGCCGCAACCCGTATTATTTCTTCAGCGGCGGCGAGACGAGCGGCCTGTTCAAAACGACGGACGGAGGCGAGACCTGGAAGAAACTCGCCACGGGCCTGCCGAGCGGAGTTATCGGCCGGATCGGCGTGGATATCTGCCGGTCCAAGCCCAACGTCGTCTACACCCTCTTCGAACATGCCGAGACGGGCGGGTTGTTCCGCTCGGACGACAAGGGCGAGACGTGGGTCCGGATGTGCGACAAACGGACATATGACCGCACCAACTTCCGTCCATTCTACTACAGCCGTCTGACAGCCGACCCCAACAACGACCTCGTCGTCTACGTTTATTCCGGGTCGTGCTATGTCTCGCGCGACGGCGGCCGGACCTACGACACGATCGGCCGCGGAACGCACTCCGACCACCACGCCCTCTGGGTCGACCCGTTCAACTCCAACCACATCATCGACGGCAACGACGGCGGGATCGACATCTCATGGGACGGCGGCAAGAACTACTATAACGTCCAGTCCGGGGCCTGGGCCGAGGTCTACAACGTCGCCTTTGATCTGCGGGACCCCTATTGGGTCAATATCGGCCTTCAAGACAACGGGAACTGGGAAGGGCCATCGAATTCCCTCGACCGGAGCGGGATCCTGAACAAATACTGGTACGCGACCGGCGGCGGCGACGGTTTTTATGCCCAGATCGACCCCACCGACTGGTCGATCCTCTACCGGAACCTCCAGATGGGCGGGATCGAACGGCACGACCTCAAGAACGGCCTGTCGCAGGGCATCAAGCCGCAGGCTCCGATCGGCGAAGAGCCTTACCGTTTCAACTGGAACTCGCCGATCTACCTCTCGCCGCACGACCATAGCGTCCTCTATTTCGGTGGCAACTACCTCTTCCGGTCCAGAGACAAGGGCCGGTCGTGGGAAAAAGCGGGACCGGACCTGACCACCAACGACCCGAAGAAAAAGATCGATTCGGGCGGTCCGATCACGATCGACAACACCGGCGCCGAGATCCACTGCACGATCCTGACGATCTCGGAATCGCCGCTTAAAAAGGGCGTGATCTGGGTCGGCACGGACGACGGCCAGGTCCAGGTCACCCGCGACGACGGAAAGACGTGGGACAACGTGACCAAAGCCATCAAGGGGCTCGGTCCCGAGGACAACTGGGTGACGCGCGTCGAGGCCTCGCATTTCAACGAGGGCGCGGCCTATATCTCGATCTCGCGCCATCAGGTGGACGATTACAAACCCTATATTTTCAAGACCGAGGACTACGGCAAGACGTGGGTTTCGGTCGTTTCGAACCTCCCGGCGGTCGGCTACATCCACGTCATCCGCGAGGACTTGGAAAATCCGAACCTGCTCTTCGCCGGCAGCGAGTTCGGGCTGTTCTTCAGCTTCGACGGCGGGAAAAAATGGATCCCGTTCAAAGGAGAGTTTCCGACGGTCGCCGTCCGGGACATCCAGGTCCACCCGCGGGAGCGCGACCTCATCGTCGGGACGCACGGCCGCGGCGTCTGGATCATGGACGACATCCGACCGCTCGAGCAGCTCACGGCCGACGCCGTCAAGGCCGAAAGCGCATTGTTCGACGTCCGCTCCGCGACGATTTACGCGCAGCGGAGCACGTCGGACACCCAAAGCAACGACTTCGCCGGCCAGAACCCGGCCTCCGGCACTTATCTAGGTTATTATCTCAATCCCGCCGCGGCCAAGGACGCCAAGCTGAAACTGACGGTCCAGGACCAGGTAGGTAAGGACATCCGCGTGCTCCGGCCGACGAACACGGCCGGTGTCAACCGCATCCTTTGGGACCTCCGGCCCGACAGCCCGGGCGTTCCCGGCGCGGATACGGGAGAGACTGGCGGATTCGGCGGCCGCGGAGGCGGGCAGCGCGGCGCGGTGGCGACCACAATCGGGACGCCGTTCGCGGCCGGCGGCCAGCGCGGCGGCGGCATGGGCGGCGGTCAGCGCGGCGGTTTTGGAGGCGGGGCCTACGTTGAACCGGGCAACTACAAAGCCGTCCTCGAAGTCAACGCCAAGAGGTTTGAAAAATCGTTCGCGGTCAAGGATGAGCTCGGCATTCCGGTCGAAGAGCAAAGGCTCGCCCAGAAGTACACCCGCGAGTCGGCCGTCGTGGCGGCGGCCGGGTCCCGGCTGATGACGCAGATCGAGCAATTGGCGGCGCAGCTCCAGCAACTCGAGACAAACCTCGGCTCGGTCCGGAACGTCGACCAGGCGGTCAGGGAAAAGCTCAAGGCGGTGAAGGACAAGCTGGGCGAGATCCAGAAGGTGTACTATCGCACGCCCGAAGGCCAGACCCAGTACCGCCAATTGTATTTCAACGCGCTGCGCGGCGGGACGGTGGGCGAAGTGGCGATGCGCGCCGGCGGCGGAAGCGGCGGGTATCCGGGCGCGCCGACTCAGATGAGCATCGATAAGATCGCCGAGGCCAAAGCCTTCCTCGCTCCCCTTCAGAAGAAGATGGCCGAATTGATCGATGCCGATGTCCCGGCGCTCAACAAGCTGCTCGCCGACAAGGGCATTCCGTTCGTCAATATCCGGTAAGAACATAGGCGGGGCCAGGCCTAGGCCTGGCCCCGCCCCATAAAAAAATCTAAGTAAACCTTAGATTATTTGCTCGATTGGGCTTGACTTCAAAAATCCCGTTTGTTATGGTAGTCGCAAGCGAGGAGGAGTCAAGCGAAGGCATAATCTCGGCGTAAAATCTATTCATAAGCTCTTCGGTCGGCTTCTCTTCCGCTCTTAAGTCTCCGCAGTCTCGGGTGGTGGCCGGATGATGAAAAAGAGCGTCGTCGGGGCAGCGTGTTTTTTCCTCCTGGTCGGAGGCCTCATCCTTTACGGCCAGGGCTATAAGCTGAAAGTCCGCGTCGATCTGGCGGCCGTAAGGGACAAACCCGATGGCCAAGCGCAGATCCTGGGATATCTCAAGACGGGGACCGTCATCGACGCCGGTCAAAAAATCGGGGCGTGGTATTCCTTCAATTTTTTGGCCGCCGACGGACAGACATCTCTCACCGGATACGTTCATGAAGTTTCCGTGGACGTGGTCGGAGCCGGCGGACAACCTCCTCCTTTGACCGGGGCGGTCCCGGCCCAAGCGGGAAAGCCGGCGACGGCGCCGCCGGCCGCGACGGGCGATAAAAACCTCCTCGAGCTCCAACGGCTCGAAGGAAATATGCGCGATGAATCCATCACTTTTCTGACCTTTATCAAGAAAATGCAGCCGCAGGAATCGGACCAAACCCGAACGCGAACGATCGATATGGTCCGCGTGAACGCCGACGGCTGCAGCGCGTACGACCGGATGGATGTCCAGTCGAATGTGATTTATCGTCCGCGGCTCAACGACGAATACGAGCTCGTCGAGAAGAACGACGGATTCTTCAAGGTCGCCCTGCAGGACGGCCGCCAAGGCTGGCTGCAGGAATCCTGCGTTCAGGTCTTTTCGGCCACCAAGACCGAAGCAAAAATAAAATACCTTGGGGTGGGTGCGACCGAGGTCAAGGAATTCCTGGACTCGGCGTCCGACCTATATTCCCAAATCTCCAAAGAGAAGATCGAAGCCGACCTGATCCTGAAAGGATATCAGGGCGGAAACGCGGCATTCGACGAATCGGCCGCGAAAATCCAAAAATACTACGACTACGCAGCCCGGTTCTATCGGCAATATATCGAGAACAAAGCCGCCGATACGGGGACAACGGCCTCAATCCTGTCCCAGATCTCAGCCTGGACCTAGCTCCTGTTCGGCTCCTCAAGCTTCG
>JBGOYP010000198.1:0-5260 GCA_041479785.1 Candidatus Aminicenantia bacterium
ATCGAAGACCATCGACCTCACGACGGCCAGCACTTTGGATGTCTCGTGCGGGATCTCATCCAGGACCGGGACAAAACGGTTCGAAAGAAAAGGATAGAGATCCCGGAGGGCATTCGCGGAGTTATCCGCGGCGTCGCCGCCTTTTTTTGTCAGGCGGATATAGACGACGTCCCGATTATCCGCGGCCGGAACGACGAGGAGCGGCGGGTCCAGATGCAGGCCGGCCGTTTTGGGCTCAGGAACCGTCGCCGCTCCCCGCGCCCGCGCCGCCTTGCCCGTCGCCAGGTTCCGAAGGACGATCGCGCAATCATAGGCGCCGGGCGGAGTGGACAGGAGGCCGTAGTAAACGACCTGTTTTTTTGAGATATCAGGGAGCTGAAGATCACCATGCTTATATTCGATAGGGTTGCCGTCCTGACCGGTCACGACGTACACCAGCTCCGTCTGTTGCCGCAGGACATCCTTCAGGCCGTCGGAAAGCAGCGCAGCCATAAAAACTAAATGCGGCCCGGACGCGTCCCGGCATGGCAAAACGGCGAAAGGCAATTCGACCGGGCTCTGAAATTGAGGGTGTTCGTTAAAAGCCAGGTCCATGAGATGAAGATCTTTTTCGAACTCCGAAAACTCAGCGAACGGCTTTGGGCTAAAATAGCCGCTTTGGGCGGAAACGGCGCACCCTTCGCGCTTGACCTTGACCTTGATCTCGTGGAACCGGCCGTCCCATGTCTCGTTGATGGAATAGCCGAGGACATAGTAGTTGCCGGTCGCGTTTTGGATGCCGGTCTCGATCATTTCCGTTTTGGCGACGTCCTCGAAATATTGACCGCCGGAAAATGCGGCGAGGTCTTGAAGCGACTGGTCTCCCCGGTCGTCGATGGGGACAAAATGCGCTCGCGAGCCCATGGTGTTGATCGTGTAAACGGGGCTCGAGGACGAACCGAATTCCTTGGCCATGTCTTCGAAATTCTTCTGGAACATGATGTCGCGGGCCAGCGTCGACCGGGCATAGCCGGCCGAAAAAAAGATGATGTTTTTATTCCCGGGAATGTATTTCAGCGTTTTCGCCAGCTCGGTCATGATCGCGACATAGTGCATCCGCGTCGTGGTGGCTTGCTCGGCTTCCGGATTTGGAGGCGGCCATTCGAGATCCCGTAAAATGGCCGTGACATTTTCTTCCTCGACCCCACCGGTAATGGCGTCTTGTCCCGTGCCCGGAATTCCCTTGACGTTTTCGATCGCCCGTCTGACTTTTTTATGGTCCGTGCTTAAGTACTCATGCATTTTCAACCCGATGCGAACTTGATAGGAGAGAACGCCGACCTCGTCGGTCGGCTGGACCTGAGTATCCATGAAATGGAGAGCGGCCTTCTTGGTCTGTAAGTAGCCCAGTCCGTCATTCTGTTGGATGTCAAGAACGAAAAAGAATTTCCGGTTCAGTTTTGGGAGTTGCGGAGCGGGCGGCGCGGCTTGAGCCTGAAGCTCCGCCGGTTTCCGTTGTTCAGGCTTTTTCTCGGCCACGGCGAGAAAATGTTTTTCGAAGGCCGTGATGGTTTTCGCCTGTCCGTTGTCGTAAATCACAAAGTCCGACGCGTTCAGATCCCTCACCGGTTTTCCTTGTTTATCCGTGACGAACACCTGGACGAGTTTCACAGTCACGGTCACCTCGTACTGGAGCGTGGTCGGCGGCTGAGCTTTTTGCAAATCCGGGCCGGAGCTCCCCACGCCGAGCGGATAAAGGACAAAGAACGGCATGAAAATGAATAATCGGCCGAGGCGGACACGAGGCGAGGCTTGCCGCGATGATCTTTTTATGCGGTTCATATTTTTTCTCCCGCTCCTCCGGGCTCAATAGATGACTCGGGTCTCAACCGTGAAGAACTTGTAATTCTCGTAAGAGATCTCGGTCTTCGACTGCGTGAATCCGACGGCGCTGTCGCCCGCGTATTTTTCGATGAAGACCGTGCGGCTGGGAAACCGGAGGCCGTTCTTGACGATCCCGTATTCGTGGACCGTGTTAAAGGCCGGCTTGACCCCGCGGCTCTTCGCCTGCTCTAGGACTTTTTCGAAGCCGGCCAGAGATTGATCTTCGACTTCGATCTTCAGGACGCTGAAATCTGTTTTGTCCACCCAGAGCTTCCCGTAATTGGGCTTGCCTTCGACCGTGACCTTCGGCTTCACTTCGATCACATAGGCGTCCCGGCCCTCGGCTTTGTCCTGTTTGACCAGCTTATAATCATAGACTTCGCGCCATTCCCGGCCTAAGAACCCGACCGGTCCGAAGACGGCCTTTCGGGAAATAAAACGTTGCGTTTTCAGGGGCTCGTCCTTCAGGTCTTTCTTCTTTCCATTTTCTTCGACAAGGGTCCGGGTCTCATCAACGCGCTCCTCTTTTTTTATAAGCTGGTAGTCATAAATATAAGAATTCTTAACAGCTTTTCGCCTCAAAGAAGGCGAGAAGTACGTCGTGGCGCTTCCCCCGTCCGTGGAGATCGCTATTGCTCCGCCTCCGCCTCTAAAATCATATATCTCCTCGCGGATTTTTTCCTGGCAGACAAAATAAAGCGCGGAATCGGCCAGTTTCCGGCAATATTCGGCGGATTTATCGAGAATCGTCGTCAGGCTATCCTGCGGGGATTTCGTTTGATCCGCTGATAGAAACGACCATAGAAGAAAAATACCGGCGCCTAAGCTAAGGACCCTATTTTTTTTGACCATAGAAACCTCTCCTTATGGATACGACGAGGTTCGCCTGAACGTTTATGATGGTTCAAAAAAGAACTGATATTGCGCTGCCATGGCCGGCGGCATTCCCTGAGTTACTCCTGCCGATATTGTAGCAATTTTCGTGCCGTTCTCATAGCCATGAATCGGGGGGATGAGGCGGCCGGGCTCTTTACAAGCGTAAATGATTATTACATTGTATTATAATGACTTCGAGAATGAATCTCGTTAAAGAGAATTCCCTTGAAAGGCCCGCGCTCATGAGAAAAAACCTTTTCGCCGTTTTTTTGGTTCTCTCGCTTGCCTTTTTATCGTTCGCCGGCGAAGTCCGGGACACCAACTGTTTTACGATCATCGTCGGCAAGAACGCCAGCGCCGACGGGTCGGTCATCGTCGGGCACAACGAGGACGACACGGGCAATATCATCGTCAACCTGCGTAAAATCAAGGCGCGTAACTACGGCTCGCCGCAGCGGGTCAGCCTCGGCCGTGGGGCTGTCTACGAAACCGACGGAACGACGAACGAATTCCTGTGGATTGAAGCGACGACGCAGGAATTCGCGGACAGCTTCATCAATCAGTACGGCGTCCTCATTACGTCGGACAGCTGCTCATCCAAAGAAAGCAAGCCCGATCTCACGGACGGAGGCATCGGCTACATGCTCAGAAGGCTCATGGCCGAAAAGGCGAAATCCGCGCGGGAGGCCATAAAGATCGCGGGCGAACTGGTCGAAAAATACGGTTATACGGCCGCTGGCCGGACCTATTCGATCGCTGATAAAAACGAGGCCTGGACGATGGCCGTCATCCGGGGACGCCACTGGTTCGCCCAGAGGGTCCTGGACGACGAAGTGGCCGTCATCCCCAATCATTATACGATCCGGGAGATTCGCCCGAACGACCCGGACCATTTCATGGGGAGTCGCGACATCGTCGACTACGCCCGGAATAACGGCTGGTATGATGAAGCCAAGGACGGGCCGTTCGATTTCAAAAAAGCGTTCGCGAGGTCGCGGGGCGCAGACCTCATCTTCGACGGAAACACATTGCGCCAGTGGCGAGGGCTGAACTGGCTCAGCGGACAAAAATGGGACATCAGCGACGCGTATCCGTTCTCCTTCAAGCCCGGGAAAAAGGTCGCCGCGGAGTCCCTCATGGGAATTCTCCGGGATCACTACGAAGGCACGGCTTACGACGAGACGGACGGCTACAAAAAAGGCACGCCGAACAAGACGAAATACAGATGCATTTGCACGGCGTCGACGATCAATTCGTTCATTGCCTCTCTGAACGCCCGTCGCCCCGACCCGATCTCCGTGTCCATGTGGATCGCCCTGGGGAAGCCTGATACGACGGTCTTTCTGCCGCTGTATTACGGGGCGGACAGCTTGCCGCCGGGCGCGGGAATGGGAACCGATGTCCATGATTATCCCGCCCTCTATAAGCAACATTACGACGACGCCGAATTTAAAGCCCGGAAAGATGAGCTTCTCCACACGAAAGTCCTGCGGCTTCAAACGATCGCCGAAGCGGACTATGCCGCCCTCCGCATATTGATCAACCGGGAATTGTCTCCGGCCGAAAAAGAATTCGTCGACGGCAGGAAGGCGTTCGAAACGGATTTTTCGTTTGTCTACGCGAAAGATAAAAAAGAAGCACAGCGAAATCTCACGGCGTACGTCGCGGACGCGTTCGGAAAAATCAACAATCTCTATGACCAGATATTAAAGAAGCTCCCGGGAACGTGACTGGACACGGCTCAATAATACCTATCCATCGCCCGGCAACGGCAGCCGTCAAAGAAACTTATGAATTTAGCAACAACATCATATTCAATAGCCGACAGAATCAACCCATTCGACTCCCCGGGCTGAAGCCCGGGGTATGCTCAGGGTTGATACTGAGCGGCGCTTTTTACCCCGATTTGAAAATCGGGGTTTGGCGCCGCGAACGTATCAAATCCTTGAGAAGACTTCACCGCCTCTCCCAGAAGAATTATTCCTAATTGTTTAGCTTTGATAATACGACTTTAGCGGGGTGGGAAAGGGGCAAACTTCGGCCGACGAAAAGGCTCTTGATTAATATAATCCGCTGAACCGAGGATTGACGACGTTGCTATAGATCGAACCAAACGTGTAGCTCAATCCGAACATAGCGTAATATGAATAATTTGTCTCCAACATGGTCCGTCTCAATAAGATCTGTTCAATCGGCGCTTGGCCCTTAGGCAGAGAAAGCTGGTCGTGAATCATCGAATAGCTCCCATAAACGTCGAAGGAAAGCCCTTTAAAGAGGCGCAGGCTGATTTCTCCGTATATAGCCACGTGATTTTTCTTAACGTCATGAAAATAATGGGCGGCTTCGAGCGAAGTGCTGATCGTCCCCCATTTTTCTTTAAGTACGAGCGTAGTGTATAGACTTTCATTCCATAAATTCTCCGACGTTTTATTATAGATGGTTTCTTCACGATAGCTCATCATTTTAAAATTAATCCTGTATAGAAATCGCAGCTGACGGCGGGTCGATTGAGAATAAGGGA
>JBGOYP010000199.1:0-5257 GCA_041479785.1 Candidatus Aminicenantia bacterium
ACGTCCCCCAGGGCTTGACCCGGTCCGGGGGAACCTTGAACCCGGCCGGAAGGTCGTCCAATTCCTGGAAAATATAGTCCACGTCGAATCGCCTGGCCAGCCGGTCGAAAAAGACCTCGCGGAACTCGCGTTCGATGTTCCGCCGAATGACGAAAACGATGCGCCCGAACCCGGACCGGGCCGCATCATAAATAGAATAATCGACGATCGTTTCGCCCGAAGGCCCGACCTGGTCTATCTGTTTCAGCCCGCCGTAGCGGTTGCCTATGCCCGCGGCAAGAATGACAAGAGTTGAGTCCATTCCTTTCTCCTCTGCTTTTCTTACCATATTCTCCGCGGAATTTCCATGAGGCCTCCCTTGATCGTCTTCCTTGACAACCTTTTAACCCCTAATTTAGTTTATAATAGTGGGAGACGCCATGAAGTGCCCGTCCTGTCAAACCGAGAATCTCCCCGACAGCCGTTTCTGCCACAAGTGCGCCACTCCCCTGCCCGAGGGCCACGACACGCAGATTGCTCCTCCCCCTCCGCAACCCACGCCGCAGTCGGTGACTAAGACGATGGTGACGCCATACGCCGACCTCGCCCGGGGACAGCTGTTCGCCGACCGATACGAGGTCATCGAGGAACTCGGCCGGGGCGGCATGGGCAAAGTCTATAAAGCTTATGATAAAAAAATCCAGGAGGTCGTCGCGCTCAAGCTCATCAAGCCCGAAATCGGGTTCAACGAAAAGGCCATCGAGCGGTTCAAGAACGAGCTCCGCTACGCCCGGCGGATTTCCCACCGCCATATCTGCCGGTTGTACGACCTGGGGGAATACGGGCTGGCTTATTACATCACGATGGAGTTCGTCGAGGGCGAAGACCTGAAACATTTCATTCGCCGGGCCGGCCACATCAACACGGCCAAAGCCGTCAGCCTCGCCAAGCAGGTTTGCGAAGGCCTGACCGAAGCGCACCGCCTGGGCGTCGTCCATCGGGACCTCAAGCCGCAGAATATCATGATCGACCGCGACGGGCAGGCCCGGATCATGGACTTCGGTCTGGCCCGGTTCTCGGACAACGACGGCGTTACAGGATCGGGCGTCATGCTCGGCACGCCCGAATATATGTCGCCCGAACAGGTCGAACTCAAGGACATCGACGCCCGCTCGGACATCTACTCCCTGGGGATCATCCTCTACGAGATGGTGACCGGACGGGTCCCGTTCGAGGGCGAAACGCCGCTCAGTATCGCCATCAAGCACAAGAGCGAAAAACCTCGCGATTCGCGGGAGCTCAACCCGCTGGTCCCGGAATCGTTCTCCCAGGTGATCTCGAAGTGCCTTGAGAAAGACCCGGCGAAACGTTTTCAGAGCGCGGACGAGCTCCGCCAGGCCCTCGAAGCTGTCGAGCGGGACCTTCCGACGGCCGAACGGGACATTTCGAAAACCGAGGCCAAACGGGTGAAGACAGCCGCGATCCCGGTCAGGCGGCCGCTATTCGGAAAGCTCCTCGCCAAGGCGGCCGGACTCGTCGGACTTCTCTTCATCGTCTCGATCGCCGCTATGCTCATCCGTTCGATCGAAAACTCCGCCCGCAGCGTTTCCTCACGAACCCCTCAGAGACCCGCGGAGAAATCCGGCCGGTTCAACGCTCCGACCGACCATCGTCCTCCGGCCCCGAATGGCCCGAACGAGGGCGGCCCGGTGGGCGACGCTCTATCGCGTTTCCTGAACTTCAACGACCCCAAAGACGTCGAGGTCCTCAAAAAGATCGTGGATGGGATGCAAGCGATCGTCCCGGAATCGGGCCCGTACCGCGACGCCTTGAACCGGACGGTCGAGAAAATCAACAGACAAGAAGGATCGACGTCCGCTAAAGACCCGACCGTGGCGACGCCGTTCACGCCCGCTAGAGGCCAGGATGACATGCAGAAGCTCCTTGCCCTGGTCGCTTTGCGCCAGTCCGCGCAGCGGGCCAAAGACGCGATGGTCGCCGCTCGGGTTCGGGTCGAGAAGATGCCGGGCATGGACAAAAACCTTCTCTTCCGATTGGCCCGTTACGAAGAGGCCAATGCCGACGAGGCCTTCGCCAAGAACGATTATTCGGGCTCGAAAATCCTCTATCTCCTCCTCGAACGCGTTTATCCTCTGTGTCCCGCGGCAACGAGCGACAAGTCCGGCGTCGAGGCGCTTCGCCAGTTCGTCGGCCAGTTGAAGAAAGAGGCCGACGCGGTGAAAGCGGCCCAGGCCGACGCGTGGCTTGCCGAATACGCGCAGGGAACGGAAAACGAGGCCGCGACATTTTTGGGGAAGGCCGACTGGGATAACGCCGCCGGCGCGTATCTGCGGGCCGCGTTCCTTTACGAGAAGCTCAAGGATACCGCAAGCGCCGCCGAAAAATAGCTCATTCGAACCGCGGATTGACGACGTTGCTGTAGATCGACCCGAACGTGAAGCTCAGCCCGACATTGATCCCGTACGAATACGTCGTTGCCTGGTCCTTGCGGACGAGAAGGATTTGGTCCAGCGTCGCTCCGGCCTTGGGCAGAGAGAGCTGGTCATGAATGGCGGCGTAGCCGCCCGACACCCAGAAGGACAACCCCCGAAAGACGCGAAAGGACAGTGACCCGTTCAACTCCAGCCTGTTAACCGAAATATCATCGAGACAATGCGACCCCCGGACCGAGGCGACGGCGCTCCCCCACGGCTGCGTCAACTCCAGGATCATTGCCAGGCTCTGTTTCCACCGAGTTTCCTCGATTTTGTCGTAGATCGTCGCCTCGTGATATTTGTACGAATTATAACTGAGCCGGTATTGCAGGTAGAGTTTGCGCCGGGTCGCCTGTTCATAAGGATATATGCTGTATTCGACGGCGACCGACGGCGACCAGGCGAGCTTGATATTATTGAAGGACGCGGCGCTGATACCGAGCCAAACCCCGGCGGACCAGTGTTTCGTCAAGCTCTTGACGACCATCCCGCTGAAGCTCTCCCGGTCGGAGGTGCTTTTGAGGACCTCGTCCTCCAGGTAATACTTGGTGGCGTCGAACTGCATGTTCGCGCCCAGGCGGATCTTCCATTCGGGCGTGACGCGGTTGGCCGAGACATTCCCGTTGAACTGGCCCCCTGTCCTCGTTTTGACGCCGCTGGCCGAGCCGCTCACGTTTAAACTGAATACCCAATAATTCCAGGCGTCCTTCGCTTCGGCAGGGGCGACCGCCGCCTTTTCGTCATAAACGACGTCCAGTTTGTTCGACAGGGGCGTCCGGGTGATAAACGGCAGCAGGCCTTTTTTCAGGCACCGGACGAACCCGAGACGGACTTCGTCCGCGACGTCCGTCCGATTGGAGCAATATCTCAAGGTATAGCTCAAATCGGCGTAGTCATTCTGGCCGAGGAACGCGATCGCGTATTCGTTTCCGCCGCTGCCGGTGGCTTTGACGGTGATCAGGACATGGACGTCCGCGTCCGTCCGGTCCCGGACATAGTTTACGAACGGAATCTGGGTCCGGATATAGTCCCATTCGATGTACCGGCCGTCGAGAAAAATTTTCAAGGCTTGGTCTTGAATATTTTTCGGGGCGGTCCGGGCCTTGACCTCGGCCCGGCCCGGCGTCAGGCCGAACGGGATGAGAAGGCTCAGGATTAGAACGTTGATCCGCATGGGTATTCTCCCTCGTTGCCGCATCTCGATGATCTAAAAAAAAATAATGTTTTAACGGCGTCTGGTCGACCGCTATTTTCAGGCCGCCCTCCTTCGAGCGTTTATAGCATAGGTCCGGTCCGGGCGCAATCGAATGGCTGAAGGGGACGGCGGCTTGTCAATCCCTCCGGAATGACATAGGATGAAAACGCCATGGGCCCGGACCGGGATAGAACCTTCTACGGTCTCCAAAGCGAATTCCGCCGAAAAAGCCTTATGGTCTTCGCCGTCCTGCTTCTTTTTTATATCGTCTCCATCGGCCTCCTCGTTCTCATGGTCGACGCCGGGATCGGTCTCATTTTCGCGAAACCGCGGATGTTCGCGCTGTCCCATCTCGCCGGACTTCTCATCGTCGCCGTCGTCTTCGCCCTGGGCCTCGGGGCATTTCATTACTATGACGCCAAAATCAACGGCGCCGCATACATCCTCAAGAGGCTGTCCGCCCGTCCGCCGGAATTCAGAGACCGCTATCACAGGGAGATGGAAGATGTCGTCGATGCCGTCCGTCTCGCGTCCGGAGTGCCGCGGGTCCGAGCGGTGGTGATTCCGGACCCGGCTGTAAATTCCCTCGTCGTCGTCGAACTCGATGGAACCGCGTGCGTGGCGATGACCGAAGGCCTTTTGGCCGCGTTCACACGCGATGAGATCGCGGCCGCGGCCGCCCATGAATTGGCCCATGTCGCCCGCGGCGATGCGGTTTTAATGACCTTTATCTGCGCTCTGACCGATTTCTATGAGCGGCTCTGGGAGAGTTTGCAGCCGTCTCGTCCCCGCGAATCGGACGACATCATGCCGCTTTCCGAAGTCCTCTTCCGCCTGCTCGGCCGGTTCCTCAGCCGGGAGCGCGAAATCCTGGCCGACGCCGCCGCGGTCGAAATCGGCCGCGATCCCGCCGCGCTTGCTCGAGCCATTTTCAAGGCGCATTTGGCCTCCGGATTCGTCGGTGAATTCCGCTCGGCCTACGCTCCGCTGTTCATCGTCTCTCCGGACGCCCGGGAGGATGACGGCGAACGGCCGGCCGGCTGGGCCGGTTCTCATCCGCCGGTCATGACGAGGATCAAGCTCCTGGCCGAGCTGGCGCACATCGCTCCCGAGGATATCATCCGACAGGTTTGGGATGAGCGGGCCCGGCGCGAGTCCGCGAAAGAGATCGTCTCCCTTCATGAGGACGTGCCGGTCGAAATCGCGGTTCCGCGCGTCTTGAAGCCGGAGGCGCGGGGCGCCTGCCCGCGGTGCGGTCTGCCTCTCGTCGAAAATTGTTACGAAGGCGTTTATCTAGGTCAATGCCGGCGCTGCGCAGGCCGTCTCGTCGACGAAAGCGCCCTGCCGCGGCTCCTAGCCAGGATGGAGGTGGGCTTTTCCGAGGCGCTGCGCCGGAAAGCCCACGATTTCAAGGACCGGTTTTTGCGGAACCCGGTCAATACCCTGAAGATCAACGAAGCTTTCCTGCCCCAGGCCGTTTGTCCGTCGTGCGGGGGGAAAATGCGGACCCGGCCGTTCAGCTATCAATATTTCGTCCCCGTGGACCGCTGCTTCTCGTGCGCGAAGACCTGGTTCGACGCCGACGAGC
>JBGOYP010000200.1:0-5254 GCA_041479785.1 Candidatus Aminicenantia bacterium
TCCCGGGGCTCGAGGACAAAGGAATGGACGTCTATTCCCGCTTTCGGCAGCCGGACTTAAAAAAGCTATACTTTTTGAAAGCGATAAGACTCAAGAAAGGGCTGATCTTGATCCCCAAATTGAGCCATATGGCCGGAGACGGATACAGTTATTTCTATTTTTTGTCCCTCCTGGCAACTTTAGCCCAACCGCCGAAGGGACCGATTAAATCGTTTTTGACGGCTTTTTCCTCCCGGCCCCATCATCGCCGGACGGCGCTTAAGGATTTCTCCTGCTCGGGACTGGAATGGAAGCCCGCGCCGCAAAACGAAAGACTCACCGTCGAACGTGTTGAGATCCTCCGAAAAGATGTCAAGTCCATCATCCGAGACGTCGCCGCATCCCATCATCTCCAAATATCCACGAATGATGTGTTAGCGGGCTTGGCGATCAAAAAATTAGCGGGGCGGCAGACCGCGTTTCGGGAAGACGATGTGGATGTGACCATTCCCATCGACGTCCGCCAACACGTCAAAGAATACGGGCAACGATTCTTTGGGAATGGAATCATGCTGCATACCTTCAAGCTCCGAAGACACGATGCCGAAAACTTGGAGATCAAGGAAATCGCCGTCCAAATCAGAAAATCGATGCCGGTCGTTACGTCGGAGACATACCTTAACTATCTGACCGGACTCGAGGACATCATTTCTCAAAGAAATATGGACAAGCTCCGGCCCTTCGACCCGGAACGCGGCTGCCTTGTGACGAATCTATCGAAACTCCCCTCGGACAAACTCGATTTCGGCACCGGCCCTCCCGAGTTCATAATGCCCTTGACGTCCGAGAAGAATTCAACGGGGATCTTAGCGAAGAAAGAAAATTATGTTCTGAGATTTGCCTATTGATCGCTTTTATATTTGCGCGTTCTAAGCGAAGCGCAAGGCCATTGACTTCGCCGCGCGCCAAAAGATAGTATTGAGTTCACCCCGAGGGATTATTAGAGCAAAATGGGCGGAGGAGAGCGGCATGAAACGGAAGGGATTTTGGGTCCTGATCCAGCGCAATAATGAACGCATCATGAAACCGGCCAGGATCATGCTGCTTTGTCTCTTGCTGGGAATCGCTCAGGGATGCAGCACCGCCGCCTCGACGGGGAAAATGACGTTCAATCTCTTCGAATACAACCGCGGCTTTTCCTTTCCCAACCGGTCAGATGTGGTGATCACCACGGGGGCCGGCGAAACACGCTTCCACGATGTGCGCCTCGAAGGCAGCTCTTTTTACCCCGACGGTTCCATCATCCCCAACGCATTCATCAAGCCTCTGTTGAACCTCCATTTTGGGGATGCCCTTAAAGCCTTTACCGAACCATACTACGGCATCCGATTTTTTCATTTCTTCAAGAGTCACCCCCATTGGGGCATCGGCATCGATTTTATTCACCTCAAGGTCTTCATGGCGGATCTCGAGCAGAAGGTCAGCGTGACGGGCCCTTGGCCTGATGTTCCGCCCGATGGGCAAATCCTTTTAAAGGACCATTTCGCTACGCTGAATGTCTCCCATGGGGTGAATCACGTGACGTTCAGCGGGATTTACCGTTGGATGCTTCTTCCTTCGGCCAAAATTCCGGACGGCCGGCTGCAGCCTTTTATCTCGCTGGGGGCCGGACCCGCGGTTCCGCATCTCCAATTGACGCTCAATCGAGACGGTCAATCGCAACGCAAGGCCTATTCGTATAATTGGCGGTTCGGGAACTGGGGGATGGGGGCAGGAGCCGGTTTACGTTGGAAAATTTCCCCGAAGTTCGGTCTATACGGCGAATACAAATGGACCTATTCAATCCTGGACGAAATGCATTTCGACAACGGTGAAGAGGGGCGAGTGAGGATGAGATTCCCGACCCATCATTTGGTGTGGGGAATGTCCCTGGTTTTTTAAAGGCTGAAATAACGAAAGAGGACGAGGTGACATCGTGCTGAATGGAACTCCGATGAAAGTCGTTGCCTGGCGGCAATCCGCCGCCCTCATCGCGCTGACGCTGCTGGTCGTCTCGGGGACCGCGGTCGCTCTATCTGTTCAAGCGCAGGCCCCGTTGCCGGGCGCCTCGTCGATCGGCCCGCGCGAAGGGAATTATCTCTACCGCTTCGTTATCATCCAGGCGGCTCCCGGCCGGCTGGTCGAATTGATCGACCTTTACAAGAAACGTGCGCCGGTCGTCGTGGCCGGCGGCGACGAGTTGCCTTTCATCGTGCGTCATTCCCAGGGGGATCATTG
Organism: Candidatus Aminicenantia bacterium; assembly: GCA_041479785.1. Taxonomy (GTDB): domain Bacteria; phylum Acidobacteriota; class Aminicenantia; order Aminicenantales; family UBA4085; genus JBGOYP01. The sequence goes on from JBGOYP010000200.1 coordinate 2,257, forward strand.
GGATCTCGTGGTGATTTATCCTAGCGGGAGCTTCACGGATTATTACAGCCGCGAACGGATCGCCAAGCGCGAGGCCGCGGCCGAGGCCTCCGGTGTGTCGTCGGCGGAGTTCGCCCGGCAGTTCTATTCGATGGTTGCCTGGCACGAGGACCTTTTTGCCGAGGGGCCCCCGGTCGAGGTCTTTCGGGCCCACGTCAAGGAGGCCGGGTTGCTGCACTTCGAGATGATGCAGGCTCTGCCCGGCAAGCGCGAGGCGCTCATCGAGGAGCGCCGGATGGAGAACACCTTCAACCGTGAGCGCGGGCGCGGCGAGACGCTGATCTTTACTCACGAGCAGGGCGCCGCCTGGGACGTCATAACGTTGGCGGCCTACCGGAACTGGCGACAGTACGCCGAGTCCGAGACGATTCCGACCGAAATCTCGGAAGCCGCGGCCCGCAAGGCCGGGTTCCAGAGTGCCGCCGGCGTTGGACCCTACATGCGGACGCTCATATCGACGCACCGGGATACGTTGGGACCGCCGGTCCCGTTGGCGGCACGGTAGGGGCGCCAGCCTCGCGGTAAGCTTTATCCGGTTCCATGAAACCTCGCTACCGCCGAATGCTCCGGGGGATGAAAGCCCGGGCGGAACAACCGGCGCCGAACGCGTCCACGGAAACCGTCTGGTTCCTCTATATCCTGCAATGTCGCGACGGGTCTTTCTATACCGGAGTGACCAACGATATTGACCGCCGCATCAATGCGCACCAGGAAGGCACGGCTTCCCGCTATACTCGAATCCGGCGCCCCGTCGTTCTGGTCTACCGGGAGGAGTGCGGCAGCCGGTCCAAGTCCCTGGCCCGGGAGTGCGCCGTCAAATCCCTCAGCCGGCGTCGCAAGGAAGAACTCATCTCGGGAGGGAAACTCGGGTCATAAGAATTTACTTTTTCCGTCCCGGTGGTTGCGTTATTTCAGCTTGGTGCCCGTGATGTCAAGGTTTATGTTCGGCATGACCATCCGACATTTCACGACCGTTCCGGCCTCATCCTTGATAAATGTCGCTTGAACGGGACCATTGACGGCGTCCGTGCCGGCAAATTCCATGGCCGAATTGTTCACCGGCTTGAGCTCGGCCGGCCGGCCGTCGCCGTCATCCATCCACAGGGTTCCCTGGCGTACGACGACTTCAATTACCCTCGCTTCTCCGCCCATAGCCGTGAGGTCGAACTCATACCGTCCCAGGATTTTTTCATACTTCTTAGCCAGGATTTCGTCGGCGTTCGTTTGGGCTCTGACCGCCGGCGCGATCATGAGAGCCAGGGCCAGCCCGCCGGCGAAAATCGCCGCTTTACGCTTGCGCAATGAATTCATCATGATTTCCTCCGTGCGAAGATGTCCGGTCCGCGCTCGGGCGACGGTCGTCAAGCCCGCGCCGGGACCCCGGACTCGAATTTATTTCTGCTTGGTTCCAACGACATCCAGGTTCAGCGACTCGGCCACGACGCGGCATTTCGTATATTGCCCCTCGGCGTCTTTTTGAAACGTAATCTTGACCAGTCCGTCGTCGGGATCGGTGAACGTGAATTGATCGACGGAGTTCTCCACGGCTTTCAGCTCGCCGGGCGAGGTGAAGCCGTATTCAACCCAGAACGCACCGTCTTTCACATAGAATTCGAAAATCTTCAGCCCACCTCCCATCGCGCTGAGGTCGAATTCGTATTTGCCCAGAAATTTTTCGTATCTCTTGGCCGGGTCTTGGCCGGCAGCCGTTTGGGCCGATAACGCGGGAAGCGTCATGAGAATGACCGCCAAACCCCAGATCCACGCATTTCCCCCTCGTCTGAGTAATATATTGACCATGTCGTCCTCCAATTCATCCGGCTATTTGCGCAGGGCCGCGACGTAATTCCTCGCTAAAGTATACGTTCGGCGGCGGCAAAAAGTTGCCTCCCTGCCCTTCGTCCCGCCTTGCCTGGGATGGTCTGTAACTTCGTAGCCCATGGCAAATTATGGAATTGTCTGTAAGCGAGGCAAAAGAAAGAACCAGGTCGTCTATTATGGGACGATGAAGTCCAGCCGCGGGCGCTTTTTGGAAGCTTGATTATGCCGGGGCTGAGCCTTACAATGGGAGATAGATAGCAGAGGGAAAGAAGTGATCGAATTCAATAATCTAGAAAGGGGGTAGAATTTGAAAATCCGAAAGATCATTACGGGAAAAACTATTGGGATCGTGATGGTGCTGGCGACATTAATTTGCTGCAATAATCGGAACGCTCGACTGCGCACGGCCGTCCAGGAAGGCAATAAGGACGTGGCCGAGTTATTGATCGCTAAAGGCGCCGACGTAAACGCTACGGACAAAGATGGCAAGGCGCCGCTGCATTATGCCGCTAACGCTGTAAAGGGTCAAAAGCACGTAGTCGAATTCTTAATCGCCAAAGGTGCGGATGTGAACGCGAGGGACAAAGATGGCCAGACGCCGCTGCACAGGGCCGCTAACGCTGTAATGGGTAAAAAGCGCACAGTCGAGTTGCTAATCGCCAAAGGTGCGGATGTGAACGCGAGGGACAAAGATGGCCAGACGCCGTTGTCCGAGGCCGCGGAAAGCCACCATAAGGATTTGGTCGATTTGCTCATTAAACATGGGGCGCAGAAATGAGGCGGGGAAGGCGAACTCATCGCCGATCTCCCCGATGAAAGTGGCGCCGTGGCGGTGAAAATTTGCCTCACGATTAAGGACGAAGGAAAACTAATATCATGAAAGTTAGAGAAATCATAAAAAAAAGGGGAATACAATGAATTTCAAAAAATTCACCCAAGTAGTTTGGATGATTCTAGCTCTTCTTTTTATCGCCGTTTTCTTTTTGCGAGTTTACTCAGATAGTATTTATATTGTGAAGGCTCCCGATAGTTCGATATTTTACAAGCACAATAAATTAACCGGAGCCGCTTACGTCATCAATTCGTCTAAGGCGGGTATTGCGGAGGAAATACGGGGCAAGTGGGTTAGGATAACTAA
>JBGOYP010000201.1:0-5252 GCA_041479785.1 Candidatus Aminicenantia bacterium
CCTCCGGAAGGAGGTCATCAATTGGCAAGGGTGAGAGTCCTCACTCTTGCAAAAAACGGCGAGTTTTTATGTGGCACTGTTTTTCGAAGGAAGACGAAAAGGGGTGGTCGCTGGTGTCTCAATTTGCAGGCAAAGGGACGAAGGATTAGGAAGGTGATTCCTTTCGCCCAGACCGAACAAGAAGCCCTTATGGCCCTCCAGGAGGAGATTAGGAAGGAGTTCGACCACGAGTACTCAATCAGAAGAGAGAAACAGAAGCTCCGTTTCCAGGAATTCGCGGACACTTATCTCACGAATTACGCTAAGCTCAAGAAGAGGAGTTGGCGGTCAGACGAAAAATACCTTAACTCCCAGCTTGTCCCGTTTTTTGGGGGGATGGAACTCGGCGAAATTTCGTCGTTTGGCGTCCATGAGTTTATGGTGAAAAGGCAGGGAGACGGGGTTAGGAATTCCACTATCAACCGGGAGCTCACAGTTCTAAAGAAAATGCTGGGCTTAGCTATCAAATGGGGCTACAGAACTACCGCAAATCCAGTCGAGAAGGGCAACTATTTTTCTGAGGAAGAGTACAAGCGAGACCGTGTTTTAAACTATGCAGAAGAAAGAAGGCTCCTTCGGTCAGCAGCTCCTCACCTCAAGCCCATCCTTACGTGTGCTCTTATGACGGGAATGCGCTACGCGGAGATTCTCGGCCTCACTTGGGACCGTGTCGATTTGGAGAGAAGACAGATTACCGTTAAAGCTGAGGCTAGCAAGAGCGGCAAGAAAAGGATTGTCCCAATCAATGAGACTCTGCACGCTGAACTCGACAAGCTCAAGAAGTTGAATAAGGGCAAGAGCGGTTTTGTCTTTCTCTACCAGGACCCAAAAAGCGGGAAAACGAGGAACGTGAAAACGGTCCGGAGAGCGTTTGTGATGGCCTGTCGAAGAGCCGGGATTATGAATCTTCGTTTCCATGATTTGAGGCACACGGCAGGAACGAGGCTTATTGAGAGCGGTGCAGACCCCATTTCAGTGAGGGACATTCTGGGACATGCGGACCTTAAGACGACCGAGGGCTATCTTCACTCCAGCTTGAAAAGAATGGAAACGGCAGCTCGGCTATTGGATAAGCCCTTGGCGGAAGAGCTACCTGACGTGTCACCAGAATGTCACCAAAAATCCTCGAAGCCTGAAGCTTGGAAGCCATCCCTTTTCATTTCAATGAATTAGGAGAACGCAGGTGAATAGCATGCGGTTGGTTCTCAGCCATCAAACCGGGGTTCGAATCCCCGTAGCGCTACCAGCCTTGTTCCGAGATTCCCTCCGCCGGCGTTAGAGAGCCGTTTGACTTCCTTTTTTCCCATGTGATAAAAACCGTGTGTAAGGTCCGCCTTGGCCGGGAAAAAGCGTCTCGCGATTCTCTTGACGGCGATCGCCGCCGTTTCTCTCCTGTCTGCCCCGTCGCCCCAGACCGACGTCGTCGAACCCGATCCTTCCTTTCGTGAGGATGCTCCCTCCAACCGCCGCCATCCCGGCGTGGACACGGATGTTTTGCTCTATATCAACCATTGGCGGAACTCGATGCCCCGCGAAGGACATGGCGGGTTGATCGAACGCGAGATCTTGAGCCGAGGCGATCCGTTCCGGCCGCCGCGGAAAGGCGCGGTTCTCCGATTCTTAAAAACCTATGCCCGGACCGAATTGCCCCCGCGCTCCGCCACGCGCCCCTTTTCCGACGACCGCGAGCAGGTCTTTTTCTTTGTGATGAACGGGTACGGGATGATCGCGGCGAATGGAAAGACCGTCAAGTTCGAAGAGGGCATGGCCCTCGTCGTTCCTCCCGGCGTCTCTTATCGGCTGGACAATCCGGGGGACGAACCTCTCGAGTTGTTTCTTGCCGCCGAAGAAACGCCGGCCGATTTCGTTCCTAATAAAGATATCTCGATCGGCCGGTTCGGAGATTCCAAGCCCATCCTCGGCGCGCACTGGGCCCACGTCGGACGGCCTTTTCTTTATGATATCGAACCGAAATTCGCCAACCCCATGGGGTTCATCCTCGTCTCCATCGACGACTTCGACATCGCCCAGCCGCACACGCATCCGGCGGCTGCCGAGGAGATCTGGCTGCAGGTCAAAGGGCACAGCCTTCTTCTTTTCGGCAACCGGCTCCTGCGGCAGGAGCCGGGCGAGGCCTTTCTCGTTCCCCCGAACAACAAGGTACCGCACGGCTCGATCGATCCCGGCGATGAGCCCCAGCTTTGGCTGTTCTTCGGATGCCGGAAATGAGAGTGAGGCCATGAGTCGAAGCGATGGATGTTGCGACCGCCGGGAGTTTCTCCGGACGGCCGGTCTGGGCGCGCTGTGGACCGGGCTCGCCGGGAGCTCGATTTGGAGCGGGCCGAGCCGGGCCATGCGGGCGGGCTTGGCGGCTGATCAGGCAAAAAGCATCGCCGCGGATGCGGCAGCCAGAGTCAGTTTGGTCAAAGGCGGGGACAGGCGGGAAATCATCTTCCAAGCGCTGAAGCTCATCGAGGACGACGTCTGGGCCGCGGTCGACCGCAAAAAGCGTGTTCTGATCAAACCCAACATGGCCGTCAACCGAAATTCACTCGCCGTCACCCACGTGGACGCGGTGAGGGCGGTCCTCGAGTTCCTCAAACCTCGCTGTGCGAAGCCCATCATCATCGCCGAATCCGGTGTCCTCAACACGGCCGACGGCTTCAAGAACAACGGCTACTATGCCCTCGAAAAAGAGTATGGCGTTGCGGTCGTCGACCTCAACGCGTCGCCCGTATGGAAACCTTACTATGTGTTCAATAAGGATCAGGCCCCTCAGCCCATACGGGTCTACGCCGATTTCGTCGATCCTGATGTCTGCCTCATTTCCCTCCCCCGGATGAAAACGCACGACACCGTGCTGGTCACACTGGCCCTCAAGAACATCCTGATGGCCGCGCCGGTCAACGACTACAAGAAAAGCGACAAGGGGTACCTCCATGGGCCGGTCAAGTCGCTGAACGACATCATGCATTTCAACCTGTTCCACATGGCCCGGCGCGTCTGGCCCGACCTGGCCGTCATCGACGGTTTCGAGTCGATGGAGGGAGACGGTCCGGCCTGGGGGACTCCCCACGAGACACGCTTGGCCCTGGCCAGCCGCGACCCGCTGGCGGCGGATATCATCGGCACGCGGATCATGGGATTCGATCCCGGCCGCCTCATTTCCCTCAAGGCAATGGCCGAGGCAGGGATGGGCGCGTCCGAGCCGGAGAAGATCTCCATCGTCGGCACGCCGCTCGACGAATGCCTTTATAAGTTCAAGCCGCACAAAAAAATGGCCGAGATCTTTCAATTGACATAAGGGAACCGGGTCCTTGCCCGCCATCCCGAGGAGGCGTCATGAAAAGGACGATTCAGATTCTCGCCGGAGCGGCGCTGATCGCGCTGACGTTCGTTTTCGGCCAGGTCCAGACCAAGATCACGGTGGAGCCGGATCCGTCCTTCGCCGAGGACGCTCTCTCCAACCGGCGCCACCCGGACGTCGACACCGACGTTTTCATGTATATCAATCATTGGCGGAATTCGATTCCTTATGAAGGGCACGGCGGCTTCATCGAACGCGACATCCTGACCCCAGGCGACCCGCTTCGCCCGCTGAAGAAAGGGGCCGTGCTGAAATATATCAAGGCCTACAAACGGGCCGCCCTCGAACCGCGCTGCAACACCCAGCCGTTTAAGAACGACGGCGAACAGGTATTCATTTATGTCTGCGGCGGCAGCGGCCAGGTGGAGGCCGGCGGCCAATCGGTCAAGATCGAAGAGGGTTGGGCCGTCTTCCTTCCCGCCGGGCTCTCCTACAGATTCCTCAATCCGAGGGAGAGCGACCTCGAAACGATCATGGTCGTCGAGACCGTGCCGCCCGGCTTCGTCCCGAACCAAAAGATGTCGGTCGGCGAATATCACAATTCCGTCCCGAGCGTTGGGATGCACTGGGCCCACATCGGCCGCGGGCTGACCTGGGACACGCCGCCCAAGTTCGCCAATCCCATGGGCTTCGCCGTCGTCTCGATCGACAAGTTCGATATCGCCCAGCCTCACTTCCATGGCCCGGGCTGCGAGGAGATCTGGTGCCAGCTCAAAGGGACGAGCCTGCTGTTGTTCGGCAACCGTCTGTTCCGGCAGGAACCGGGCGAGGCGTTTCTCATCCCGCCGAACAAAAAGGTCCCCCACAGCTCCATCAACGCCACGGACGAGCCCATGCTCTGGCTGTACATGGGCAACCGCCACGACCACGAAAAAACGAAGTGAGGGAGGGGGCCATGAAAAAATCGAAGCAGATCGTTTTTGTCATCGTCGTTCTATCGCTTCTGGCGGCCTGCGCTCAAAAGCCGGATTGGGCGGTAAAGAACGACAAGCTCATCGCCGACAACAAGCTGACCGTCCGCACGCGGGACGATATCCCGAACATAAAACTGAAACCGAACCTAGCCGACGGCGTCGTGACAGCGATCACGTCGTTCTCAGAGACCGAGCTGGCACCGGGCGTCAAGGCCCGGATGTATTGGGGCAAAGGCAACCTGGTGGCCTGGCTGGCCCTCGCTCCGGGGGCGGCGATCCCCAAAGAAACGCTTACCGCCGAGCGCCTCATGGCCGTTATGAAAGGGGAGATCGGCCAGTGGCTCGAGGGGAAATACGTCACGATGCGGGCTGTGCCTCGCGACGAGCCCGACGGGACGCACGGACGGACGCCCATTAACGAATTTCTCCTGCTGGAAAAGGGGGCGGAGAACGGCCTTCAGGCCGGCGCCGGGGGAGCCGAGATCGTCGAAGTCTATTGGCCGCCCCGGGCCGACTACCTGGCCAAGGCGGGCGCTAAGGACGTTCCGGCGGATATCCCCGGGCCGGTATTCCCGGTCGCTCCCACCGCTACGCCGGGAAAGATCTATGACCTCAACGATGTTCCGTTCACCGAACTGCAACCCGGGGCCAATTCCCGGCTCATCGGGGGGCACGGCGCCCAGCTGAGCTTCCTTCGAATGGACCCGGGCATGGCCTTTTCTTTGCACCTCCATCCCGAGGAACAGCTTATGCGCGTTCTGCGTGGCGAAATGGACGAGATCATTCTGGACGGCTCGGCGGCCATGAAGACAGGCGACCTCCTGTACCTGCCGGGGACGATGATCCACGGCGGCAAGGTCGGCGACCGGGGCTGCGACGTCCTCGATGTGTTCTTCCCGCCGCGGCCGGATTATATGGCCAAGAAGCTCGAC
>JBGOYP010000202.1:0-5234 GCA_041479785.1 Candidatus Aminicenantia bacterium
ATTCCCAGGCGAAATCCCAATTATACCTGCGAAGCACCGATCACTTGTTCGCCAAGCCAATCCAGGGGACAGAGGGAGGGATTTGCCCCTTCCTGTCGCCCGATGACCGTTGGGTGGGGTTCTGGGCGGGCGGCAAGTTGTGGAAAACCCCCATTGAAGGCGGAGTGCCTGTCTTCTTATGTGATGTCTTGCGGCCTTTCGGGGCGAGTTGGGGGCCTGACAACAACATCGTCTTCCCATATAAATACGACACCGGTCTTTTCCGGGTATCCGCCGATGGCGGCAAACCGGAGGTTCTGACTGTTTTAAATAGGGCGGGGAACGAATACAGTCACCGCCTTCCTCATCATCTCCCCGGCGGAAAAGCATTGTTGTTCACCCTGAACAAGGAGATTCACGACGGTCATCCCCGGACTGCCCTTCTCGATCTCAATACACACAAATGGCGTGAATTAATGGAAGATGCCGCCGATGCCCGGTATCTTTCTCCAGGGTATCTTGCATTCCTCCGCCAAGGCACGCTTATGGCCGTCTCCTTCGATATCGATAGACTCGAGCTCAAAGGCCAGCCTTTTCCCGTCGTTGCCGAGGTCATGCAGGAACTCGCCGGTTCCTCTATGTCCGACAATACGGCGGCTGGTCAATATGCGGTTTCTGATTCGGGCGCATTAGTCTATGCCGCAGGCAAAATGATTCCTCCGTTTCAGGATTCGCTGGTTTGGATCGATCAGAAAGGAAATGCCCGGCCGGCGGCCTCGTTCACGGCCTCATTTTTTTCTCCTCGCCTTTCTCCAGATGGGAAACGGATAGCCTACTCCTCCATAGGGAATGAAGCGCGGGTCTGGATCTATGACCTCGATCGAGACACGCCGACTCGTCTGACCAACGAAGGCACGACCGGGTTTATCACCTGGGCCCTGGACGGCAAGCGACTGATTTTCAATTGGTGGAAATCGGGCAATTTCAACCTCTACAGGCAGCCCGCCGACGGAAGCGCTCCTGCGGAACAGCTGACCGAGAGTGAGAGTCTCCTTAAATTTCCCGGGCCAATTTCTCCGGACGAAACAACTCTCGTTTTCGTTGAAGAAACCCTGGACACACGCTATGACATCTTGCTCCTTGATCTGAAAACCCGTCGTGTCACTCCTTTTCTGAATACTCCGGCGAGCGAGTCGACTCCGGCTCTATCCCCCGACGGACGCTGGCTGGCCTATTCGTCCAACGAAACAGGGCGCAAAGAAGTTTATGTTGTCCCGTTCTCCTTCCGCGGCGGGAAGATCCGTATCTCCAATCAAGGGGGTACAGATCCCCTTTGGGCCAGGGAAGGAAACAAGCTTTTCTACCGTCTTGAAAGCCAGGTTTGGATTGTGGATATCCGGACTGAAGGAGGCTTCTCCTTCAGCAACCGGCATATGTTGTTTGAATTGTCCGGGTTCCAAGGCAATTATGCGATGAACTCTTGGGATTTGTCCGCCGATGGCCAGCGGTTCCTGATGGTCAAGCTCGAAGACAGAAAACCCCAACCCGTCACCGAGCTGATCCTCGTCCAGAACTGGTTCGAGGAACTCAAGCGATTGGTGCCGGCGGGGAGGAGAGATTGAAGAACCAAACGCCTCGGCGTTCCGACGGCCCGCTCGGGGCCTCGGGTCAGCGCCAAATGTGATATAATCCCAATGTGAAAAACAAGGCGGAATGGCTAAAGCAGGCGAAATACGATTTAGACACGGCTGGAAGTCTATTCGAAAGTAAACGATATATTTACGCCGTCTTTTTTTGCCACCTTGCCGTCGAGAAATCAATTAAAGCGGCTTGGCAACATAAACATAAAGCCCTGCCTCCGAAATCTCATAATCTGACCTGGTTGCTTGGCGAAAGCGGCGTCGATTTGCCCGACGAACTCGCGGAATTCGTCCATGGTCTCGCCCAAGCGAGCGTACCGATTCGGTATCCCGAAACCCTAGAGAGTTTCCGCAAGGCCTTTCCGAAAACCGAAGTCGTCGAGATCCTAAGATCCACCAAGGAAACGATTCGATGTATCGCCGGATTCTTGAAAACGAAGTAAAGGGCTTGGCGGAAGAGCTGCGCAAGGCGGGAATCGCCGTCGAGAAAATCATTCTATTCGGATCGCGCCTCAAAGGCCGGCCGGCTCCGGAGAGCGACATCGACCTTCTCATCGTCTCTGGTTCATTCTCCAGGTATTCGCTTTGGGAAAGAGCCAAAATTATGGGGAGAATCATTCGTCGGAATCCCCATCCTTTTGAAGTCTTGATGATGACTCGCCGGGAATACCGGGGATCCCGGTTTGCCGCTCTTGTCTCCCGAGAAGGCCGCGAAATCCGCGTTTGATCCAGAGCATGATCTCGGATTGAAGATCGGTGACGGTGTTAATATCCCCAGGCTTTATCGCCGGTCCGGCGGCGTTGTTAATCACTGCCGTAGTCGGCGCCCGAAGAGCATTGCCGCCGCGCTTCTCGTCCCAAAACCGAAATAGGAATCAATTCTTGTAGATTTCCCTTCTCTTTGTTATGCTTTCCGCCGCAAGGAATTAGCGAAAGAGGCGGCCATGAAGTGTCCCTCCTGCCTTACGGAAAATCTTTCGGACTCCAAGTTCTGCAAGGAATGCGCCACCCCGCTCCCGCCGATAAAGGACGTCCGTCCCGATATAACCGAAACGCTCAACCAGCCCATCCGGGAGCTCGACGCCGGCACGACCTTCGCCGGCCGCTACCAGATCATCGAGGAGCTGGGCAAGGGCGGGATGGGGCGGGTTTATAAGGTTCTCGACACGAAGATAAAGGAGAAAATCGCCCTCAAACTCATCAAGCCGGAGATCGGCGTCGACCGCGAATCGCTCGACCGGTTCGGCAACGAGCTCAAATTAGCCCGCCGGATCTCCCACCGAAACATCTGCCGGATGTTCGATATCGGCGAAGCGGAGGGGACGTACTTCATCACCATGGAATACGTCTCGGGCGAGGACCTCAAGACGGTCATCCGGATGACCGGAAGCCTTGCCGTCGGCACGGTCTTGAGCCTCGGGAAACAGGTCGCGGACGGGCTGGCCGAGGCGCACAGCTTAGGCGTCATCCACCGCGATCTGAAGCCGCAGAACATCATGATCGACAGAGCTGGCCGGGCTAAGATCATGGACTTCGGGATCGCCCGTTCGCTCCGGGAAAAGGGCGTCACCGGTCCGGGAGTGATGATCGGGACGCCGGAGTACATGAGCCCCGAGCAGGCCGAAGCGAAAGAGGTCGACGCCCGGTCGGACATTTACTCGCTGGGCGTTATCCTTTACGAGATGACGACAGGGCGAGTGCCGTTTGAGGGCGACACGGCATTGAGCGTCGCGATGAAACACAAAGGAGAAACGCCGAAGAATCCGAAAGTGCTCAACCCGAACATTCCGGACGATCTAAGCGGCGTCATTCTAAAGTGCTTAGAGAAGGATAAATCGAAGCGATATCAAAAAGCCGGGGACGTGCGGGCCGAACTCGAGCGGATCGAGAAGGGCTTGCCGACGACCGAGCCCGCCGAGCCCGAGCGAGTCACTCCCACGCGCAAGCCGTTCACCTCGAAAGAGATCACGGTCAAGTTCCAGCCGAAGAAAATCCTCCTCCCGGCGCTGGCGATCGTCGTGGTTATCGCCGCCGCGATCATCTTTTGGCCGAAGAAGGCTTCGAACTTGGACCCGAATATCGTCGCCGTAGCGGTTTTCGAGAACAAAACCGGCGATCCCAAGCTCGACCCCATCGGCAGCATGGCCGCGGAGCGGATCATGCAGGGCCTAAGCCAAGTCGGGCAATTTTCCGTCGCCCCCATGCCCTCCGCCGGGGCCCTATCGGCCGAATCCAAAATCAAGGACAAACTCCGCGCCCTAGCCGAAGTGACTAAAGCGGGGAAGATCGTCCACGGTGATTATTATCTCCAGGAAGACAGGCTCCAGTTCCATGCTTGGGTGCAGGATATCATCGCAAGAAAAAACATCGTCCCGCTTGAACCCGTGAGTGGGCCCGTCACCGATCCGGCCGCGGCGCTCGAACCCTTGCGCCTCAGGCTCATGGGCGGGCTAGCCTGCGTCTTCGACCCTAAAGTTAATTTCATATTATCGATAATGAAAGAACCGCCGAGGTTTGAAGCGTACCGAGAATTTGTAGAAGGCGTGAAAGCCAGACTCCGCGATGAGTATCAGCAATCGGCAGATATATTTCTTCTTGCGGCAGAGCGCGATCCAAATCTCAATATTGCATTGATGTATGTTTCTATGAATTATATAAATCAAGGGCGCTGGGCCGAGGGAGACGAGGTAGCTCAGAAAGTCGAGAAATCGCGGGCCGAGCTCTCCTCCGGAGAGCGCCTCCTGTTAGATTGGCTGCGAGGCTGGCTCCATGGAGACCCTGAGATCAAATTCCGCAGCCAGCGCCAATTAGCCTCCCTCCAATCAAGTTGGGTGTGGAGTCTCTTCACGGCGGAAGAGGCGATACCCAGTAACTATCCGCAGGAAGCTGTTGCGCAATTAGCCAAGTGTCAACCATATAATGAATCCTGGAAAGAATTGGCGCCGCGTTATTGGAGTGCTTTGACGACGGCTCATCATATGCTCGGCGACCATAAGCAGGAATTGAAAGAAGCCCGCCGTGGCCGGAAGCAATTTCCGGAAAGCGTGTCGATGCTCGCCAATGAATTGGACGCCGTCGCCGCTTTAGGCCGGATAAAAGACGTTCAAAGACTTTTCGAAGAAAGTAAAAGTTTGCCCCAGCGGAGCGGCTATTCCCCTGGCAATATCATGTTGGGTGCCGGGCGGGAATTGAGAGCACACGGATATAAGGAAAATTCTATTCCAGTCTTGAATCAAGCCCTCGAGTGGTTCGAGGCTCGGCCCATTAAAGAAAAAGCTTCTGTCCGAAACCGATATGACGAGGCCAGGACATTTTACATCCTCGGGAAATGGGCAGAAGCGAAGGCATTATTCGAAGGACTCCACAGCGATGTCTCGGACAATGACAACTATTTGGGATATCTGGGGGCGATCGCGGTCCAGTTAGGGGATAAAGAGGGAGCGCTAAAGATCTCCAAACATCTCGAAGAAGATAAAAGACCTTACCTCTTCGGCACTCCGACATATTGGCGGGCGCGGATCGCCGCCCTCATTGGCGATAAAGAGGGCGCGGTGAACCTCCTCCGCCAAGCGACGAAGCAGGGCTTCTCATACGCCGCCCTCCATCCCAACGAAG
>JBGOYP010000203.1:0-5130 GCA_041479785.1 Candidatus Aminicenantia bacterium
ATGGAAGAAGACGATTTTGTCGGATTTCTTAAAAAAGCCCTTCCTGGACAAATCCACAAGGCCGATGAAGGCCTTTGAGGTATAGACCGGGTCAAGGACGATGCCCTCGCGGATAAACATGAGCCTGATGATATCCGCGACGTCTTTGTTGACGATGCCGTAGCCGTCCCGGATGTATTCATCTAAAACGATAACGTCGTTGATATTGACGCGCGCATCCAAGCCGAGCGCTTTTTCCGTCGCCCCGGAGATTTCCAGGACGTCCCGGGTGAAGGCCGTTTTTTCGTCCGAGACGCTAATGCCGATTATTTTAGTTTTATCGGCGCTGAATATAGCTCCGACGACCAATCCGGCCTGGGTCGAACCCGACCCGGTTGAATGGACGACAAAGTCCGGCGTGAACCCCGCCGCCCGCGTCTGCTCCTGCATTTCCATAAACGCATTTACGTAGCTAATTGCCCCTAGCGGTTCAGTCATCGAGCCCATGACTTTCGACCCGCCGACGGAGACGACATAGGGCCGGTGTCCCTTTTTCCGGTATTCCTCCGCAACGTCCTCGGCTACGGCTAGGTAGTCCGCGGACTTTGTGCTCGCCGCTCCGAGCGGCTCCCGGACTCGGATCTCCGCTCCGAGAATATAGTCGAGGAGCATATTCCCGTCATATTCCTGAGGCAAATCATAGCGCTTGAACAGGACGAGGACGGGTTTGATCCCGAACCGGCTAGCCGCCGCCGCGGTCTGCATCGCCCAGTTGGACTGGACCGCCGCCCACGTCACCACGACGTCGGCCTTTTTGGCCAGCATATCGGGAATGATGAACTCGAGTTTTCGGGACTTGTTGCCCCCGAAGGCCAGGCCGGTCAGGTCATCCCGTTTGATCCAGATCTCGGGCCCGCCGAGCTCGGCCGAGATATGCTCGAGCTTGCGCATCGGCGTCGGGAGATGGACCAGAGAAACGCGCGAATATTTTTTAATTTGTTCTCTTAACATGACCCGTATTATGCCTTTTGACGGAGCTTCCATCAATCCCCTCGCGGGAATCCATGGAGGTTAGTCCGTGGAGGGATAGCGAATCCCCGCTTCGGGGACAGGCGCTCCAACGCCTGCAATGGGCAGATCCCCCGGACGTAAGTCCGTGGAGCTTCAGTATCTCAGGACGAAGGTCGTTGAGACGAAGGAGTCGGCTTTTTCGGCCGGCGGAAATCGCGTATTTCCTGGGACACGCGACGGCCGACCTGCTCGCCGTAAAAATAGAAGATCGGGATGACGATGAGAATGAACATCGTCGAGGTGATCAGGCCGCCCGCGGTCGTCAGCCCGAGCGTGGACCAGATTTGCCGCTGGCCCTTTTCCATCTGGAGAATGAGCATCGGCACGATCCCGAACACGGTCGTGCTCGTCGTCATGAAAATCGGCCGGATACGCTCCCGCGTTCCGACGATAATAGCCTCTTTGAAGGCCATCCCCTGCTTTCGCTTCAGGTTGATGTGGTCGACGAGGAGGATGGCGTTGTTGACGACGATGCCGATGAGCAGAATAACGCCGATGTAGGCCGAGGGGTCGAACGGATACTTCGCTAAAACGAACGCGACAAAGACGCCGATGAGGCCGAGCGGCACGGCAAGCAGGATGAAGAACGGGTGGATGAACGATTCATAAAGGCTTGCCAGAATCATGAAGACAATGAGCAGCGCGAACCCGATGGCGACCCAGATCTGACGCGTCTCTTCCTGCGTCATGCGCCATCCGATGTCCATCTTGGCCGAGAACCCGGGCGGGAGATGAAGGCTGTCGAACACGGCCTTTTTGTAGCGCTCCTCGGCCTTCGACGGGCCGCGGAAATTCCACATGACCGTCTGCTGGAATTGTTGGTTCTCGCGGTCGATCGAGCCGGCGACGGGCCGTTCGGTCAGGACCGAAATCTGGCCGAGCCGGAGATATTCCCCGCCCTGCGTCCGGATCATGGTATCGAGAAGAGTCCGCATGTCCATCTGCTCGGCTTCGGGGAATTTCACGGCGACGGCGATCTCCTTGCCCTCGGTCAAGACCCGAACCGACCCGCCGAAATTTCCCCGGAGAAGCGTCTGGAGATAATAATAGAGATATTGAGGGTCGACGTTGTATTGCCGCAGCGCGGCTTTATCGACCTTGAGGACATTCTCGTAGGAATCGCCCCGATACCAATAGCGGCTCGAGATCGTCCGGGATTCCTTGATCCGCGGATTCTTCTTGAGGTTGGTTTCGAGGCTGCTCGTGATCTCCTTGAGTTTCTTGAGATTGTAGCCGTAGAACGCGATCTGCGAGCTGTAATACTCCCCCGAGCCCATGCTCGACGAGTAGAACTGCGGGTCAAATCCCGTGACATAGATGTCGAGGCCCGCAAACTGCGTCGCCATCTGAATCAGCTCTTCTTTGAGGACATACGGCCGGTAGGAATTTTCGACCTCGTACGGAAATCGGATATCCAGCGTCGCGCGTTCCGGATTTATGCGGGCGTTCATCTCTTTCTCGTAATCCTGGGCGACGACCTTCTCCTCGAATTTACGGATCGTCTCATCCGTCTTTTCAATGTCCGTTCCGGCCGGCATGCCGATCGAGACATAGAGATACTGACGCGAATACCAGTTGATCCAGTTGCCGATGACGACCTCGGACTTGAACCATCTGTAGCTTCCGAAAAGGAGCGCCGCGACGAGGATCAGGACTTCGGCGGGATGTTTGAGGGCGAATCCCAAGAACCTATCGAACCGGGCGCCAGCACGTCTTGGCTTTTCTCTTTTCCGTTTCCGAAGCAGTGCCGGGCTCAGCGCCGGTATGAGAGTGAACGAAACCAAGAGCGAGGCCATGAGCGACGAGACAATGACGATCGCCACCGGGAGATAATAGATTTTGAGCTTCCCCTGGAAAAAGGGAAAGCTCGCAAACACGGCGACCGTCGTCAGCGTGGAGGCTAGGACGGCGATAAAAACCTCTTTCGGCCCCCGGACGGCCGCCTCCTTGGCCCCCATTCCCTGCTCTTTGAGCCGCAATGTGTTTTCGAAGACGACGATCGCGTTATCGACCAGCATCCCGAAACCCATGGCCATCGCGCCGAGTGTCAGCATGTTCAGGGAGAGCTTGAAGATATAGATGAGGTTAAACGTGATGACGATCGAAAAAGCGATCGAGGACAGGACGAGAAGCGACGGCAGGAAACGCCGGAGGACGACGAAGATCATGACGAAGACCACAACCGTGATGAGCCAGGCGAGTTGATAGAGGTATCTCAAATTTTTAAGAATATCCTCGCTCTCATCGGTCACGGTTTTGAAGACGAGGTCCGCCGGCAGGTTCTTCTTGATGTCCTCGAGCTTGGCTTTAACCGCCCTCGCGACTTTTAAACTGCTCGTTCCCGGCTCCTTAAGAACGGTCAAGCTAACGGTCGGCTGTCCGTTGATGCGATGAATCGAGGCCACGTCGGCATAGGCTAAAGAGACGTCCGCCACGTCTTTGACGTAGATCGGATTCCGCCCCGTATGCGTGACGAGCGTGTTTTCAATCTCCTTGATGTCGGTGATCTTATCGGTGAATTTGAAGAGATATTCCTGGCTTCCCTTACGGACGTATCCGGTTTGATACGTCGACAGACGCTGGCTGATCCGAAAATTGACAAGGTACGGCTGGATCTCGTAATCTTTGAGCTTCTTTTTATCCAGCAGGACGCGGATTTCGGGCTCTGAGCCGCCGACGATGGTCACCAGGGCCACGCCTTTGACCGAACCGATACCGAATTCGAGCTTATCCTTCAAGAGCTCTCGCAGCTTCTGGAGCTGGATGCTCCCCGAGATCGTGTACGTCAGGAACGCTTTAACCCGAAAATCCTCGGGAACATAGGGGATGACGCTCGGCCGCACGCCGGCGGGCAAGACGCGCCGCACCTTAGCCAGCTCTTCGCGCAGGGCGAGGGTCGCGAATTCCATGTTGGTCTTGGGGTCAAATTCGAGCGTGATCCGGCACGACCCGATCGCCGAAGACGACGTCATCTTACGCAGACCTTTGACGGTCGCCGCCGCTTCTTCGAGCGGGGAGGTGACCTGCGTCTGGATGATTTCCGGCGGGACGTTTCCCCAGCTCGCCGTGATGTCCATTTTCGGAAAGCTCTCGGTGGGGACGAGTTCGATCGGCGTGTTGAGATAGGAATAGACGCCCAGGACGAGAAGGGAGAGGAAAAACATTGCCGTCGCGACCGGCCGTTCGATGAAAAGTTTCATGCTGTGGACCTTCGCGTCATCCTTATCTTTTCCACCCACTCATACATGACCGGGATGAGGATCAGTGTCAAGAAGGTCGAAAACGTCAATCCGCTTAGAACGACGATGCCCAGCGGCCGCATGAGCTCGCCTCCCGTCTCGAGCCCCAGGGCCATCGGAAAAAGGCCAACGATCGTGGTCATCGAGGCGATAAGGATCGGCCGCAGCCTCGTCATGCAACCTTCGACGACCGCCTCTCGCAACGCCTTCCCTCGCTTGCGAAGCAGGTTTGTGTAGTCGATCTCGACCGTGGCGTCGTCGACGACCAGGCCGACCAGGACAACCATCCCGATGATGGAGATGACATTGACCGTTTGGCCGGTGGCCAGAAGGGCGAGAATCGTCCCGGCCGCGCCCATGGGCAGCGTAAACATGATCAGGAACGGATGGACCAGGTTTTCGAACTGGGCGGCCATGACCATATATGTCAAGAGAATGGCGATGGCCAGGGCGATGACGAGGCTGTTGAAGGATTTGGTCATCTCCTCGCGCTCGCCGCCGAAGACGACCTTGTAGTCCGGAGGGAGGTCGAGCTCCGCGATTTTTTTATTGATGGCGGGGACGACGTCGCTGAATTTCCCCGACCGTAAATTGGCCGTGACGAGGATCTCGCGTTGCTGATTCTCGCGCCGGATCTCCCGCGGGCCGCGCACAATCTCGTAGTCGACAACGTCTCTCAACGGGACCAAAGCCCCCTGAACGGGAAGCATTCCGTCGAGCAGGGATTCGATGTTCTCCCGCGCCCCGGCTTCCATCCGGACGAGAATATCGTATTTTTTCTCGAATTCGTTGAACTGCGTTGCGACCCGGCCGCGGACGGCCGTGACGATGAAATTGCCGA
>JBGOYP010000204.1:0-5087 GCA_041479785.1 Candidatus Aminicenantia bacterium
CATTCACATGCGGTTTCGTCCGCTCAAACTTCGCCTTTGCCATCCCTTACCTCCTTTGGTTTTGGCGTCTTATGTCAACCTTAGCCCACGACCAGAGTTGAACTGGTGACCCCATCCTTACCAAGGATGTGCTCTGCCAACTGAGCTACGTGGGCGCCTCTCAATGAATTCCAATATAAGCGGGAAACGGGACTCGAACCCGCGACAGACGGCTTGGAAGGCCGCCGCTCTACCAACTGAGCTATTCCCGCATCTCATGGGCAGGGAAGGATTCGAACCTCCGAAGCGTTTCCGCAGCGGGTTTACAGCCCGCCCCATTTAGCCACTTTGGTACCTGCCCGAATCGCATATCATGCTTCCGGCAGCTCACCTAAGCCAGCGAAGGGACTTGAACCCCTGACCCGCTGATTACAAATCAGCCGCTCTACCAACTGAGCTACGCTGGCATAAAAGCCGCTTGATCAAAAATAAAAAAAGACTCCCTTGAGGACGAGAAGCGTTAGAGAAAAGTCTATTATAATAGACCCGATTTCTCTACAACCTGCTAATTTTAAATGTGTAACAGCTCGCGCAACAGAGACCAAATGAAGCGGCGGCAAACATACTACGGGAATCTTCGCTCTTTGTCAATAGGAAAATGAAAAAAAATGGCCGTGACGCCGCTTATTTGGCGTTCGGCGAGATTTTCAGCGACTTCAGATAGACGAGCTTCGGCTCGGATCCCGTTATATCGTAAAGCGAAATATAGATTTTTTTGGCTTTCGGCGTTTGGTTATGAATCGACGTCACAAACCTCCGTTCGTCGTTCTTCTTAAGATCGCGGACGATTTGCTGGTCGACGAGCTCGTCGTCCAGATGAACGCGCAGCAAACCGTATTTGAGGGGCGCCTCGTTCTCGTATTTCACGAGCCCGTTTAAAAGGAAATAGCCGCCCGTCGGAATTTGGAGCGTGTCCATCTGAAGGGAACAGGTCACGCCCTTCAGCCCGTAGACCGATTCGGCCACGATCTCGGCTTGCGACCCCGCGGGGGAGCGCGCGGGCGACGCGACGGCGACATAATACCGGATGATGGGAATCGTGAATTCGGTTTGGGGTTGGATGATCTTCAGCGTCACGTCATGGACGCCGGCCAGTTGCGTCGGCAGCGACGGGACGGCTCCCGAATCGATCGTCGCCTCCTGGGCCAAGGCCAGGGTCTGCGTCGTCAGGTGGAACGCCTGGCCGTCCACGAGCCATTGGACCTGCAACACGCCGGTCCCTTCATATTTGATATCGGCGAAAGCCCGGAAAGGCACGAACTCCTTGGGAACAGCTTTATAGGACTTGCCGTCCTCGAACCGCAGTTGAAGGAAAAATATCTGGAACGCCGCTCTCGGTCCGGCGCTCTCGCCGACCCGGATCGAAACGGCGACGGGGTTTCCGTACTGGCCGTTCCAGTCCCAGGCCTGGACGGCATAGGGCCCCGGCTTCATGAAAATGTGCGAAACGAATGTCGATTGCATCGTCGGCGGCGTCCCGTCGCCGAAGTCCCAGAGGATGTCGGTCGAATAGAAATTCACAGCGGAGAACGAAACAGGACGAAGGGCGGAAAGGACGGGCGGGGTAACCGTGATCCGGCGCCGGGCCGGGTCGACGGCCGCCGTCACCGAGGTCGTGACCGGTTCCCCGAATTGGCCGTTCCAGTCCCAGGCCCTCGCCGTATAGGTCCCCGGGACGGAATACACGTGCGTCGCGGCGCCCGCTTGATTCGTCGCCGCCGTTCCGTCGCCGAAGTCCCAGCGGATATCGGTCGTGTAGAAATTGACCGGGGTGAACGTGACCGGGTTCAGCAAAAGGGGCGAGGAAGGCGAGGCGACAATCCGGCGCCGGGCCGGGTCGACGGACACCGTGACGAGGGCCGTGATGACGGATATCGCGGTTCCGCCAAAATCCCGCGCTTTCACCGTGAAAGCCCCCGGCCAGCCGAAGGCGTGGGTCGTCATGGTCGCGAGGACGACCGGGGCCGTCCCGTCCCCGAAATCCCACTGGACGCTCGCCGACAGGAAGTTGACCGCGGTAAACGTCACCGTCTGATTGACGAACGGACTCGGCGGGACGTATGTCACCCTGCGGTTTTCGCCGACGTTGACGATGGCCGTAAAGGTGACGACGGACGCGCCGTTCATATCTCGAGCACCGACCGTGTACGTCCCGGACGTCGCGAAACGATGGGTCGCGGCCGTCGATAATATCGCAGGCGCCGACCCGTCGCCGAAGTCCCAGCGCACGCCCGGGCCGAAGAAATTTTCGGCCGTGAAGACGACATCCTGGTCCGCGTTCGGGTTCGTCGGCGTGAAAACGACCCGGCGACGCTCGATGACGGTGACAGACACGCTTTCCGAGGTCGTCGCGGGAAACCCGGAGCCCAGCGTCTGATATTGATAATTGACCGTTACCGTAAACGTCGCGACCCGATTATAGGTTTTTGTCGCGGTCGTCAATCCGACCGCCGAGGTCCCGTCGCCGAAGTCCCACCGCGGGCTGCCGGCGACGATAATTCCGGCCGGCGGCGTCAGGGTCAGGGTCATGCTCTGTTCGACGTTGGGCAGGGCCGGAGAAAATGTGACGGTGGCGAAGGCCGGACCGGCCGTTCCGACGAGGAGTCCGACTAGGGCGGCGATGATTTTTGTCCTTGTCAATTTTTCCTCCGCCTAAAATGCGAAATCCGTCTGGACGAGGAACCGGGTGTCCGAGACGGCGACGCCGGCCGTATCCGTGACATGGTGCCTTGCCTTTCCGGCCAGGACGACATTGCCGACCTTCAACAGCTTGCCCAAATAGACCTGAATTCCGCCGAGGAAGTCGAGGTCCTGGGACACGAATCCCGCCAGTTCCGTCCGGCTGAAGGAGCTTACCGCGACGGCGGAAAAAAACTGGGGCACGAGAAAAACTTCGGCGTTGAGCATGGACGTCCAGGTCGTGTTTTTCTCGCTCGTCGATTTATTTTTCTGCAGGGCGAGCCCAACGGTCGGATTGAGGATGAGCCATTCCCCGGCCCGGAACGCGCCGCCCAAGTTGATGTTGAACGCCGAGGTGTTGTTGATGAAGGCGCTCTCGCTCGTGAGGTCCGAGTTCGTCACGGCGAGGTTGATGGACGCGTTGGGTCCGAACATGACGTTCACGCCTCCCGTGAGGGTATTCGACGTGCTGTCTGTCCCGGGCGTCTTGACTTCGCCCTGGTACGCGCTCTGAAAGACATGATGGAAGCCCAAATTGGCCGAGATCGCTGAGGACAGGGACACGGAGAGCAAGATGTTGCCGTCCTGCCCGCGGGTTGTGGCGAGAGAGGCGTCTCCGGCAACGTTGTCGCGTTGGAATTGATAGGTTCCCTGGATATTAACCGCGCCCTTGGAAAAACCGACCATCGTATCATAGATGACCCGGTCGTTCGTGATGTACGCTAGCCCGATCGAATTGAAGTCCTTGCCGATGTGCCGGAAGCCTCCGCCGACCGTCCAGCGGCCCAGGGACAAATTCGCGCCCAAGCTCAGCGCCCGGCCCGACTTCGCCGGGGCTTCGTCTTGCAGGTCGCCGTCATAAGAGCTCCTCGCCATCTCGGCCTTCAATTTCAGCCGCTGCTGGAACAGTTTGACCTCCGGAAGGAAGCTGACCACGTTGCCCTTCCGGGCCGTGTAGAGCGGAGAGGCGCCCACGTTGGCGCCTTGCGACGGGTCGTCGTTTCCGGTGAGAAATACAGCCTTGACCGATATCGCGTCCTGCAAGAAGCGGTAACCGGCCGCGGCCCCGAAAATACTCGTCCGGGCCGCCGGAATTCCGATCCCCTGAAATCCTTTGACCTGCTGGGAGCTGATGTCAAAAGCGTGGACGTAGGCTTTCTGGTCATCGAAGCCGTATTCGACCCCGCGGCGTCCCAGCCCGAACGCGGTCAGTTCGGATTCGTTGACGTTGATGTCCCCAGCCCGGAGCGCGTGGCTGCCTTGGGTCACGCCGACGACCATGTTCGTCAGGTCGACCGCCGTGGCGGCCGGCAGGGCCGAATTCGTGAAGCTGAAATTCGAATCCACGTTCGCCCCCCAACCGTTCTTGAGCTGAGGCGTATAGACGACGCGGACGTTGCCGCTGGTGTTGGGGTTTTTGAGGTTGGAACCCGCCGGGACGCCCTCCAGGTCGCCTTGAAGACTGCCGTTGGCGCTCAGAGGAAATTGGAGGATGCTCTCGGCCGTCGAGGACGGGGGGAGGATTTCAGGGAGAACAGGAGGAAGCTCGGCGCCGCCGCCGGAGGCTCGGATCGTCGCCTCTGGCGCGCCCGGGGGGAGAAAGAGCTTCTGGTCGCCTTTCTGCGTTTCGATATAGTACTCGAATTCCGGACCGGCCAGCGTCGACGTGTCGAAGTCAAAGGCATAGGCGTTTTCCCCGGTGTTCCGCATGGGGCGGGCTTGGAACTCCTTGATCCCCGGGAGGCGAAAGAACAGCATCACCCAATCGGCGCGACCCCGGGTTTTCACTCGGAAGACCAAGGTCTCGCCGATATTAAACTTCGTGACGGCGGTGTGTTCGAAGCCGAGTTGGTTTTGTATCGTGAAAGAACGGACCGGGACGATTCCGGCGGATGCGCTCCTCCAAAAAAGCACGGCCAGGATCGCGGCGGGAAAAAGAAACGTCCGCGGTCGCCGAGCGTTCGTCGTCGGGTGCCCCGGTCTGGTCCTGCTCATCGGCGATAAATCGATGTTTTGTTAAGCCGCCATAAAAAAGCGGATGTTGATCATTTCTTATTTCATTTTGACCCGGAAGTCAACCGGGGGGCTCGGGGCAGAGGACGAGCCTGGAGGGACTCGCTCCTTCAAAAGTTCTAAACGCCGGCGGACTCTCCATTTTCTCGGCGGCGATGAACTCGCGACCGCGATTCGAGCCTTTAACAACGATCGGGTTGACATTTCGGGGTTATCATTCAATCGAGCAACGCTCAAACATCATCGCCGCAAAGGTCTCCCTCAAAAATGGAGCCGCCGCGTGCTAAACTTTTGATGGTCGCTTCGTTCCCTCCAGGCTCGTCCCCGATCAATATTCGGTAGGATAAAGCGGGCTC
>JBGOYP010000205.1:0-5086 GCA_041479785.1 Candidatus Aminicenantia bacterium
CCATCGTGTCGGCAGGCCGGTGAAGACGAGGTCATGGGCGGAAGGCTGAAAGGCCGGGCTCTTTTGGCCTAAAAAAAGCGACGACGCCAGGAGGAGAAAAGCGCAGTTCCGTCTCGATCGGTGGTTCAAGGCGGGCCAAGTGTAAATAAATCATGCCGAAATTGCAACGCGGGGCTTGTGTGGTAGAATAGATCGTTGCGAGGAGTCCGGTCGATGGCCAAAGCGCTGGTCTGTTACTATTCGCGAACGGGAAATACCGAAAAAATGGCGGTCCGGATAGCCGACACGCTTCGGAACGAGGGCCTGGAGACCGACCTCAAGAAAGCCGAGGCGGTCGAGATTCCCGACTTGTTGACGTACGATTGCCTGGTTTTCGGGTCGCCGACGTACTACGGGACGATGGCCTGGCCGCTCAAAAAGCTCCTCGACGAAAGCGTGAAGGTTCATCGCAAGCTCAAAGGCAAGGTCGGGGGCGCATTCGCCTCATCGGGAAATCTCGCGGGCGGAAACGAAACCACGGTCCTCGATATCCTGAACGCGCTCCTCATCCACGGGATGGTCATCCAAGGCGAACCGACGGGAGACCACTACGGCCCGGTTTCGGTCGGCCGCCCCGACGCGAGGGCGCTCAAATCCTGTGAGCTTTATGCCCGGAACCTTGCCGCTCTCACGAAGAAACTTACAGCCTGAAAAGTTGGCTTTTTCGGGGGAATGTGGTAAAAAAGAGTCCGTTTTTAGAGGCCTGCGCCGCGGAAAGGACGACCGATGAAGCGAAGCATCAAAAAACAGTTGAAAGGGGACGAATTCGTTTCGGGCATGGCGAAGTTCATGCACTTCGTCAAGACCTGGGAACGGGAAATTATCATCGCGGCCGTGGCCGTCGTCGCGATGATCGCGATCTTTTTCGGGCTCCAATTCCTCAAGTCCCAGCAAGCCAAAAAACAAAGCCGGCTGGCCGGCGAGATCCTCGAGCTTCGGGCCGGCCTGGCCAAGTCTCCTGAAAACGCGGCTAAGCTCGAACAGCTCGGCGGGTCGGGGAAATTCGCCCGGATCGCCAATATCAGCTTGGCGACGTATTGGATCGAGCAAGGCCAGCCCGATAAGGCCCAGGCCGCGCTCGAGCGAATCAAGGACACGTCTAAGGATTTCTTCCACTATCAGGCCCAAGACCTTTCGGCGCAGATCGCCATCCTGAAGGCGGACTATGACCGGGCTGTCGGCATCCTGAAGAAGATCGAAGACGAGAAACCCAAGGATTATCTCCTTGACGCGGTCCTCTATCATCATGCCGAGGCGCTCGAGAAAAAAGGGAACGCTCCGGAAGCCCTGGCGCTCTACAAGAAGCTCCAGGATGAATACGCCCAGTCTTATTACGGCTATGACGCTTCGGTCCGCGTCCGGAAACTCGAGGCGACGAAGTAATCGCGCGGCTTGAAAATCCTGATAAATCGGCTATAATGAATATTCAATTTTCTTTGGAGGATAACGACCATGGCTTATAAGATCACCGAAGAATGCATCAATTGCGGAGCTTGCGAGCCCGAGTGCCCGACGCAGTCCATAGCCGCCGGAGACACCGTCTACGTCATCGACTCCGCGACGTGCGTGGAATGCGTCGGCCATTTCACCGAGCCCCAATGCGCCGCGGTCTGCCCGGTCAACTGCTGCGTGCCCGACCCGAAGCACCCGCGAAAAGCCTGACCTATCACGAGCCTTGTTGAATAGGAGTGAGGTTCTCACTCCTATTTTTTTATAGGCCCATGGACGAACAGCCGATTGAGGGAATGCCGCCGCCCGAGAGGCGCGCCTCGTTTTTCAGGAAGGACCGCGTCTGGCTGAACGCGCTGCTGTTTCTCCTGACCGTTCTCTCGACGTTTGTCGTCGGCCTCGACTGGAGCGCCAATTACCGGTTCGCCGAAGACATCGCCCGGAACCCGTCGTTTACGCCGGGGCCGGAGGTTTTCCGGGACCCCGGCGTCCTGGGTCTCGGCCTCATATACGCCATCGTCCTGATGACGATCCTGCTCGGCCACGAGCTCGGACATTATCTGACCTGCCGCCGCTACGGACTCAGCGCCACCCTGCCGTTCTTCATCCCGGCCCCGACGCTGATCGGAACGATGGGAGCGTTCATCCGGATCCGATCCCCCATCACCCGGAAGCGGCAGCTCTTTGATGTCGGGATCGCCGGCCCGCTTATGAGCTTTTGCCTGGCCCTTCCCGCGCTTGTCGTGGGGCTGTCCCTGTCCAAGGTCGTTCCGGCCTTTCCCCGGGAGGGAACGCTCTATTTCGGCGAACCGCTCATGCTCAAGCTCCTCGGCGGGCTTTTTTTCGGCCGGGTCGCCGCGGGATATGACGTCATCCTTCATCCGGTTGCCGTGGCGGGTTGGGTCGGCGCTCTTGTCACGGCCATGAACCTGTTTCCGTTGGGGCAGCTCGACGGCGGCCATGTCGCTTATGCTTTCTTCGGCGCCCGGGCCAAGACCGTAGGCCGGATTTTTCTGGCTGTCTTTGTCGTCCTGGGCGTCTTTTTCTGGGCCGGGTGGATCGTCTGGGCGCTCTTGATCCTTCTCCTCGGAATCAAGCACCCCCGCATATGGGACGAGGAGGCATCGCTCGGCCCGTTGCGGACCGCTCTGGGAATCGCGGCCTTGATCATGTTCGTTCTGTCCTTTATTCCCGACCCGGTTAAAGGGTATAATATCTTCAGTATATTGAAGGAATTCAGGCGCTGAATGAAGCCCGAAGTTATTCACAAATTCTGTGGAAAAACTGTGGAAAAACATGGAAGCCAAACGTCGAATTCACGAGATTGCTTGAAGATACGACAATTTGCACAAGATTTCGTCACGCTTTGTAACTTATAGATAATAAAGCATTTATAAATCAATTGAAAATAAACGAGTTGCGGTCGCGCCGGACGGGCGTGAGGAGGGCCGATGGAAAACACGTTCAACGATGTCATCGAAGCTTTCAGTACCCTGAAGGCCAAGTTCCAAGCCGGAGAAATCTCGCGCCAGGAGTTCATCGACGAGATGAAAAAACTCCGCATCCGCGACGACCAGGGCCGATTCTGGATGATCGGGGCGCAGACCGGGAAGTGGTATTATTTCGACGGGAAGGATTGGATCCAGGCCGAACCGCCTTCGCAGATGGACCGGAAGGCGATCTGCGTCTATTGCGGCTTCGAAAACAAGCTCGAGTCCGATGTCTGCGCCCGCTGCGGCGGGACTCTCGGGGAGGAACCGACCAAATGCCCGCATTGCGGGATCCCTCTTCAAAAACCGTTAATGACGTGCCCGCAATGCGGCCCGATGCCCGTCGTGCCGGACGAGCCTGGGAAGAGTGAACCTGTTTCTGCCGCGGGTCCCGGAGAGGAGAAACGGCGCGACCTGGTTCTACGGTCCGTGCACCCGGCCTCCTTCATCAAATTCGGCGGGATCCTGGGCATTTTCCTCGGGATCGTCCTCGGCGCGTTCTCCGGCGTGACGGACCTCACGATTCCGTTCCTCTCGATCCTGCCTAAAGCCCTCACGAGCCTTCAAGGTAAGCTCCTGGGCGCCGTGATCTATGGACTCCTGGGCGGCGTCTTCGGTTTTATCGTCATCGGATGTTTCGCTTTTTTGAAAGCGGTCGTCATGAACCTGATCCTTTCTCTCATGGGCGGGGTCGGGTTTACGGCGGACTCGGGGTCGGTCGGACCGGCCCCGGGTGGTCGGCGCGGTAAAACGACGGACGACGAAAAAAGCGAGGGAGTTTAAGAGGATTTACCTCCGGCGGCCAAGCGCGCCAGGGCGTAGGCGACCTGGCCGACCGAGATGGATTCGTCATTCGGGGAATAAGCGACCGGCCTTAACACCCGGAATCCGCGGCGCTTCAAGGCTTGCGACGCGCTCGTCAGCAGTTTCACGTTGAGGAAGACGCCGCCGCACAGAACGATGGTATCGATGCCCCGGCCCTTTTTCGCGCGGACGGCGACGTCCGTTACGACGTCGGCGAGGGTTTGATGAAACCGGGCCGATATGACGGCGGGGGACACGCGCCGCCGGACGTCGGACACGATCCGCCGGATCATCCGGTTAAAGCATATCCTTTGGGGGCAGTCGCTCGCCCGGATTTCGAAGGGATAGGCGGATTGGATGCGGGGCGCGGCCGCCGATTCCAGACGCATCGCCGCCTCGGCTTCAAACTCGTTCTCAAGCGGGGCTAGGCCGGCCAACGCGGAAACGGCGTCGAAGAGCCGTCCGCAGCTTGACGCCAGCGGCGAACGAACGCCGCGGGCGATCATTTCGAGCACGCCGCGGACGAGCTTCGGATCCACGCCCGCCAAGCTTCCCATCCGGGGCAGTTCTGAAAACCCGGCCTTGGCAAGATATGCCAAGGCCATCCGCCACGGTTGTTTCGCCGCCAGGTCGCCGCCGGGAAGCGGGACGGCTTCGAAATGGGCATATCTCTCGAAACCGAGGTAATCGGCTACCAGAAACTCCGCGCCCCAAGCCGTCCCATCCGAGCCGTATCCGTAACCGTCCCAGGAGACGCCCAGGACCTTCGTTCCGGGCGCGACGCCGTGCTCGAGAAGGGCGGCGAGAACATGGGCGTGATGATGCTGGACCCGGTAATGAGGTACTCCCAGGTCTCCGGCTCGCCGCGTCGTGTGAAAATCGGGGTGGAGGTCGGAGACCACGCAGGCGGGCCTGACGCCGAATAGCCGCGTCAGATGACGGACGGCTTCCTCAAAATAGAGGCGGTTTCCATATTCGTCCTGGTCGCCGAGAAATTGACTTGTCACGACGTAGCCGTTTTTATAAATGGAGACCGTGTCCTTGAGTTCCGCGCCAAGGGCCAGGACGGAATCTTTTATCCGGAGGCCGTCGGGAACGCGTTGCGGATACGGGACGTAACCGCGGGCCCGGCGCAGAAAAAGGGGCGCGCGGCCGACGATTTTAGCGACCGAATCGTCCGCCCGTATCTCGATCGGCCGGTCGTGCGTCAAAACGAAATCGCAGAGCTTCCCGATGCCCTCGCCGTCCTCTTTCATGATGGGCGCGTCTTTTTTGTTCGAACTTGTGGCGACGACCACCTCGAG
>JBGOYP010000206.1:0-5079 GCA_041479785.1 Candidatus Aminicenantia bacterium
CGCGAAGCAATTTTATCCATAGCCAATTTGCTTGCCCTTACCCCTGAGCCGGTGTAGGGTATTTTAAGCATTTCTAAAATTACCTGGACCTGCCCGTCTTCGCCAAAGCGGCCATGCAGGGCTAAAAAAGCGCAATCTATCTGTTGAGATTTTATCAAGCCGATATTCTCTTCTCTGCTATCTGTCATTATATCAATCGCGGTTACCTCAAGCCCGTATTCAAGAAGCGCTTCGGTTGCGGCCTCCGCCGTGCCCGGCCGGCCCAAATGGGGAACGATCATAGGTACGAACTCCCGTTTCCGCTGGCGGCCGGCGCTCTCCAGGGCGTAGCCGACGACCTCGGGCGAATCGCTTCGCAAGAGCTTCGCCAGGTTTTTGACGAGGGGCGAATCGGCGTTCATCATCCCCAGCGCTTTCGCGATTTCCATTTGGGCGACGGCCGACCCCGTCCCCCCGTGTTCGGTCGATTTCTCGATATGCTCCCGCATCAACTGCTGATAGACATCGAGCGATAGGACCTCCCGGACCTCGGCGCCGAAATCCCTCTCTTCCAAGACATCGTCCATTTCGGGGACAAGCTTCGTTCCGGCCACGTCGAGAAGGGTGTCGAACGACCCGGCCCGCACCTCAGAGGCGTGCTCGCCGATGATCTTACGCAGCTCCGGGCTGAGCTTGTCGCGCTGGACGAGGTCCATCAAGTTCATGGCGTAAAGGACCGAGCTGCGGTTGCGGCTCTCCAGAGTATCGAAGACAAGCTTTGTCGCGTCGAGGTCGACATGTTCCAGGACGTACTTGTCCGCGTCGGGCCACTTGATCGTCAGGTTCTTTTTGACGATGCCGATGTATTCGCGCGTGATCCTGCGGTTGAGGACGAACCAGACGAGGATGAGGCCGAGCGAAAAAACGCTCATTTCCGCAACGGTCATTTTGAGACGAATAGAGAAAATTAGAATGAGCACTGAGGCCATGACGTCGGCGAACTTGTTGACGAATAGGTCGATGAAAACCTTCGCTTTAGCTCTCGTTTCCGGAGGGACCGGAATATAGAGGACTTCGCGGGTGGACTGGCTAAGCGAAAAGGATAGGCTCTTGTCCGTCCCGCGCATTAGGGTCGCCCAGACCATCAAAGCGCCCGGCAAGAGGAAGCCAAGGGCGATCCCGGAGGCCGCCCCGAAGGCCAGGACGACGGGCGCGACGAAAAGGGCCGTCAGCAGCCCGAACTTTTTCAGGATGCGGCCCGTCAGAAAGATTAGAAGCAGATAGGAGACGGAGAGCAAGGCTATCTGGAATGCGCCCAAGAACTGGGTCTTGCCGTCGTCGCTGAAATGGAGATAGAGCTCAGAGTTAAATTGCCAATCGATGAGCTTCGAGACCGCGAACGAAACCAGCATCATCCCGCTCAGGATGAGGAGGTACCGGCTCTTCAAGAGCACCCGGAGGCTCTGGAGATAACTGACCCGTTCCCGGGCTTTCGGCAAACCGATTTCGCCCCGGGCGGTGGCCGGCGCGCTCTCCGCCGTAGGGGCCGTCCCGTGGATGCGGGAGGTCAGCCAGAGGGCGGCGGCAAGGAGCACGGGGCAGATAAGGAGGAGATTTTCGGAGCCGAGACGACGCGACAAGAAGACGGTCACGAGCGACCCGGCAAGGCCGCCCAGGAGTCCCCCGCCGACGAAGAAACCGATGAACCGCTTGGCTTGCCGCGGGCTATAGAGGTCGTAGACCAGGATATAGAACTGCATAACCGAGATCGCGAGAAACGCCTCGGCCCAAAACCAGAAGGCGATCGTCACCAAGGCCGAAGGGTTCTGGAATAAAATCCGGAAAACGAGGAGGCTACCGATGAAAAAAATCAGGCTCAGGGAAATATAGCGCCGCCGGTTGAGGCGCTGTATCAGGCGGGAATTGAGGGCGGCGACGAAACTCATAAGCACCGCCGTAATCAGATAGGCGACGGGGAGGCTTTCCGGCTTGAGCCTCTTCAGGAAAAGAGACGTCTTGAGGGGCAGGATCATGTAGGACGCGGCCATCATCAGAAAAAAATAGAAATAGAGGCGGATGGTGAGTGCCGCCTCGTCGGGCCGAGCGTCCGTGAACCGGCGAAGAAAACGATAGGTCCATCCCTGCGTCATCAGGCGTCCCCGCGCGCTCCGAACCGTTCCAGGAGCGGAAAGAGCTTGTCCTTGACGTCTTGGTCGACGGAGAAATCGAGGAGCTCGACCGCGTAGGCGACCGAATCCTTCGTTCTCTTTAGGACGTTCTGATACGCCCGAAATACGTCGTCGTGGTCATAGACGAGGCCGAGCAGTTTGAAGAGGTGCAGCAGCGCGGACGGGTCCTTGGCCGCGGCGACCGTTGCGACGTCCCCGGCGAAATGCTCAAGGACGACCTCCCGGGGCAGGATGACCTCGGGTTTATTCGAACGGATCCAGTCCAGCGCGTCCAGGATGTCGGTCTCGACCCCGTCTTTTTCCGCGGCTAGCGCTTCGAGGAGCAGCGCGGCGGATTCCGCGTTCGCGACCTGCCCTAAAAGACGCGCCGCCTCTCTCCGGACGTCCACGGCTTCGGCGGGGTCGAGGAGATAATCCGAAAGCGTTCCGGTGATTGCCGGGCCGAAGCGCTCGAGCGCGGACCGGGCGTCGTCCTGGAGATGAGCATCGGCCAGCTTGTGGACCAGGATGGGGACGAATTCCCGCCGGCCGAGTTTGCCGGCCGCTTCAGCCGCATATTGAAAGACTCTCGGCGACGGGTCGTCGAGCAGGTCCTCGAGCTTCGCGGCCAAGGGCGACGTTTTTTCCATCAAGCCGATTGCCTTGGCCAGCTCCATGCGGCCGACCTCGCCGCCGGCGGCCGCTCCCTCGACGACGCGACCGGCGTAGTCGGCCATCACGGTTTTATAGCTGTCGAGGGCGAAGACCTCTTCGATCTCCTTGGTCACGTCGGCCGTAGGCATGGCCGTCTCGAAGCCCGGGATCCACGGCCGCTCATCGCCGTCCAGGATCGGATGGCCGACCGATAAGCCCCCGTCGGTTTCTGTCAGCGACAGAAGCTGTCGGACCTCGGGCGTCAGACGATTCGCCTTCGCCATTTCATAGAGATGAAGAGCAAACAGTTCGGGGCTTCGCTTCCGGCTTTCGAGCGTGTCGACGACGAGCTTGGCCAGGCCGACGTCGGCTTGTCCGGCGAGAACGCCGTCGGCCCGCTCCCATTTTTTCGCCAGGTTGTCCCGGACCGCGTGGACATAAGCCCCGCTGAGCCGGACGTTGAGGGCCATCCAAATGACGAGGGCGACGCAGGTGGCGGCGGCCACGACGTAAACGTGGCGATAGCCTTGAAGGATGGGAAGAAGCAGAAGGAGCAGGAGAATTCCGCCGCCGAACGATTTCGACAGCCGGTTGAGGAACATATCGATAAAAATCTTGGCCTTGTATTTCTCGCCGGGCGGGACGGGAATATAGAGCAACTCCCGCGAGGACTGCTGGATGGAATAGGACAAGGCCTTATCGCCGCCCTTGAGACTCACCGCGACGAGGAGGACGCCCGCGCCGCCGGCGGCGAGGGCGAGCCCGGCCGTACCCAGGAGCAGCAGGGCGGGATAAACGAGAAGGCCGGTCCGCAGCCCGAACCTCTCGATGAAGCGGCTGGTCAGAACGAGTTGAAAAATAAAAGCGAAGACGAGAAGCCCGGCGTTGAAGTAGCCGAAAAAGGACGTGCGGTTGGATATTTTTTCGGCGCCGCTGATGATGCTCATGGATTGCCAGTCGACGAACGTCGAAACGATGCCGGCAACTAATACGACGGCGGCCAGGAGCTTCAAATACGGGCTTTTTCCGACGCTCCGGGCGCAATCCCGAAATCCGACCTCGGGCGCTTCGGGGGCTTTCGTTCCGGCGGCGGGGCGATATGACGCGATGAGTTCGCCGTCCTTACGGAGGCGGACGAAGAGGGCCAGGACGCAGCCGCCGCAGGCCAGAAGAAACGCTCCGACGAGAAACAGAAGCTGGTGGGCCGTCTCGGCCCGGGCCAGGACGCCGGTCAACAGACCACCGACGACGCCGCCGAGGATGCCGCCGCTTCCGAAAAATCCGATCAGCCGCTTGGCTTCGCGCGGGTTGAAGATGTCGTTGACTAGGATCCAGAACTGGGTCGTGATGACGACGGCGAAAATGTTGGCCCAGAACCAGTAGACCAGCGAGAGCCATTTCCAGTCGGTCTCAGCGAACAGCGTTTCGAAAATAAGGGCGGTCAGGAGGAAGAACGCCAGGGTCGAAACGAGCAGGCTGCGGCGGGACAAGCGGGTCTGGAGGCGGGCGTGCAGGGCGACGACGAGGCCGACGAGAATGGCCGTCGCGTAGGCATAGGGGAGATTATTGGCTCCGAGATCGTCGAGAAAGCTGCCTTGGCGGACGGACTTCACGATGGTGAACGGGGCGGTGATGAGGAAGAAATAGAAGAAGAGAAGGATGGCGACCCGCTCTTCGCCCGGCTTGACCTTGACGACGGCCGACAGGACTCTGAACAGGCGGCGTTTCGCCATGGAGAACCTTAAAAGCCGGGCCCGGCGTCAGTCGTGGAAGAAGCTCCGCAGAGCCGTGTCTTCTTCGTCGAAAATGTCGAGGACTTTGGTCAGCATCGTCACCTGGAAGATGAGGAACAGCTTTTTGGAGATACGCGCGAGCTTCAGCTGCCCCCCCAGGTTGTGCGTCGAGATATAGCTGGCGAGGATCTCGCCGACACCGAAGCTGTCGATAAACGCCACGTCGGCGAAATTGAGGAGAATGTTTTTTCGGCTGGATTCGAGCTCGGTCTTGACCAGCTGATGGAGCGTGACGTCCATGACGTCCGTCCGCTTGATTTCGCCATCGATGTCGAAGATCACAACGCCTTTGTTCTCGCGCCTGTTAATGATCATGGCTCCAGACTTCCTTAGCCTCTTTTATCAAAAGCCTCGCCGAATGTCAATTTGGAAGACTCGCCCGAAGGAGGGCGCGGGGCAGCAGACTCGCCTGGATGGACTCGCTCCTTCAAAAGTTCTTTACGCTAGCGGATCCTCCCTTTTCTCGGCGGCGATGAACTCGCGAC
>JBGOYP010000207.1:0-5065 GCA_041479785.1 Candidatus Aminicenantia bacterium
AGTGCGAAGACCGCGTCGAGGACGCGTTCCGGGTCAACGCCTTCGCCGTGCGCGACCTGGCGCTCGGTTGCCGTGAGGTCCGCGCCGCGCTCGTCCATTTCAGCACGGATTACGTTTTCGACGGCCAAAAAAAAGAACCCTACGTCGAGGAGGACGCTCCGTTCCCCCTCAATGTCTACGCGGCTTCGAAGCTGGCCGGCGAATATTTCCTCCGCTCGCTTTGGGAACGGCATTTTTTGGTCCGGACGAGTGGGCTGTTCGGCCTGGCCGGGCCTAAGGACAAGGGCCGGAACTTCATCGATATAATGCTCGACCTCGCGGCGCAAGGGCGGGCCGTCCGTGTCGTGGACGACCAGCGGGTGACCCCGACTTCGACCGAAGAGCTGGCGGCGCGGGTCAGATCCCTGATCCGGACGCCGCATTACGGCCTCTATCACATGACGAACGAAGGCAGTTGCACCTGGTATGAATTGGCCCGGGCCGTCTTTGATTTAACCCGGACGCGGGCGGACCTCAAGCCCGTCGACACCGCGACGTTCGGCGCAAAGGCCCGCCGGCCGGCCTACTCGGTGCTCGAAAACACACACGCCCGCGAAGTCGGTCTTGAGGAGTTTTCCCCCTGGAGGATTGCGGTCGAGAATTATCTTCGGAAAAAAGGGCGCGTCTGACGGCTATTCGGCGAGTTTGCCGAGCTTGACGAGCTCTTCGTTATAGTATTTTCGATACAGGATTTCCCACTCGCGGCTGCCGTCCTCAATCGCCTTTTTCTGCGACTGAATCTTATCGATGGCGCGCTTGTCGAGGGTTTCGTAGAGCTTCATCTCCTCTTCAATGGAGCGCACGATCGACAGCCGTATTTCGTTCGGGTCGTCGAGGAACTCGACGCGGTCGTTGCGGGCGAGCGCTTCGAGGATCCGCTTCGAGAGGAAATTGATCTTTTCGCGGGACAGCCGGTTGATCACAGGACGATGTTCCTTTCCTTGGCCAGCTTGGTTTTGATCATGCGGAACATCGTCTGGTATTCGATGTTTTCTTTCCGGATTTTTTCCATGTGCTTGCTGAGGATCTCGCGGACCTCCTGGTCGAGCTGGTCCTCTTTCTGGAATTCCTCGGTGATCAGGGCGATGACGGCATCGAGAAGCGACGTTTTTTCCTCGACGAGGAGTTTCCCTTCCCGCTGGAGATTCCGGAGGATCAGGAATCCCATATGGTCGATTTGATTCTTGTTCAGCCTCATGTCCGAGATAAAATACACCAGACCGGCCGAAAATTCAAGTATTAAATAGACTTACAGGAGGACGAGGGTCGGGGCGAACGTCGCCGCATCGGGTTCGAGCGGCCGGGCGAGGGCGATCCATCGGCCTTCGTGGTCGAAAAGCCGGACGAGGGACTCCGGGGTCCGGAGACAGGCCGCCGAGGGGGGGGCGAGCGACGCGTAGCTATCCGCGCCGACGGGACGTCCGTTTTTCACGAGGCCGGCACCGGTTTCGTTCAGGACGACTTTAGGGAGCCAGGACAGAAGCGATTCCATCGGCCGAAGGAAGCCGTCCGTCCGTCCGCCGTCGTGGAACGCGCGGATCGCGTCAAGCGATACCGCGTCTTCGAGCCGATAGTCCCCGACCTCGGTCCGGACGAGTCCGGCGAGATGAGCGCCGCAGCCGAGCCGCCGGCCGAGGTCGTGGGCCAGCGTCCGGATGTACGTCCCGGACGAACAGCGGACGTGAATGTCGAGGTCGGGGGGAATATAGGATCGAAACCGGACGGCATGGATCGTGACCGGGAACGCCCGGATTTCTACGGATTTGTTGGCCCGGGCGTACGCGTAGAGGGGTTTTCCCTTGACCTTCTTGGCTGAAAACGGAGGAGCGTCCTGCATGATCTTTCCCTGGTAGCCGCCGAGAGCTTCTCGGACGGATTCGAGTTCGGGCCAGGTCCGCGTCTCGGGGCTCGTGGGACGGCCTTCGGCATCGTATGTATCCGTGGAAAATCCTAGCCTGATCCGGGCCTCATAGGCCTTGTCCAGCTTTCCGAACAAGGGAAAGAGGCGGGTCGCCTTTCCGACGGCCGTTAGAAGAAGTCCTGACGCCAACGGGTCGAGCGTGCCGAAGTGTCCGATTTTTTTTTGCCCGAGGATATTGCGCAGCGCCGCGACGACGTCATGGGACGTCCAGGATTCGGGTTTCCGGACGAGGATCAGGCCGTCCATGATTCAGCCGGGGACGGAGGGGGGGGCCGGAGCCATTTTGCGCAACAGGTCCTCGACCGTCGCGGGCACGGTCCGGCTCAAGTCTTCGAAGGAACCATAGACCGTGAAGCCGGCGGCATGGGCATGGCCGCCTCCGCCAAAATGTTCGGCTATCGCGGCCGCGTGAGCGCTGCCTTTGGACCGGATGCTGACCCGGAACATCCCCGGTTCCATCTCCTTGAAGAAGAGGACGACGCGGACGCCGCGGATCGAGCGGGCGAGAGTGGTGATGTCCTCGGTGTCGATCTCGCTCAAGTGAAGGACGTCCAAGTCGCTCTTGAACATGCTGATGACCGCGATGTCTCCGGCCGCGTTCATGGTCAGCGTGGACAGGACGCGCCCCTGGAGCTTGATTTTCTCCGGACAATAATTGTGATAAATCGCTTCGCTGACCTGGAGGGGGTCGGCCCCGGCCTGGACGAGTTTATGGCACGTAGCGAAGGCCGCGGCGGTCGTGTTCGAGAACTGGAACGACCCGGTGTCGGAGACGATCGCGCAGTACAGATGGTTCGCGACCCGTGGCGTCAGAGTGATGGGAAGACGCTCGCACAAAGCGAACCCCATCTCGCCGACCGCCGACGCCGTCGGATCGACCCAGTTGATGTCGGCGTACTGGTCGTTCGAATAATGATGGTCGATGTTGATCTTGAAGTAGCCATCGAGATGCTCCTGCCCGGACCGGGAGACGTCGGCGCATTCCAGGAGGATGACGGCGTCATAAGAGGCGGGCGGAATCTGGCCGATCCGGATGCGGGCGCAGTCGGGAAAAGCGCGGAAGGGGACGGGCGTCCGGTCTTTGTTGATGATATCCACGGTCTTTCCCAAGGCTTCCGCGGCGAACGCGATGGCGAGGCTCGTGCAGATCGAATCGCCGTCGGGGCGGAGATGGGAGGTGAGGGCCAGACTCCGGCTGTCCGCGATTTTTTCGACGATGCGGTCAAGAGGGGTCGTGTTCATGTGTCCGGACCGATTGAAGCCGCCGCTCGATTCGCTCGGCCATGTCCGCGCTCGGATCCAAGGCAAAAATAAGTTGCGGATTATACTTCAATTTGAGGGTGGAGGCAAGGTCCCGGCGCAGCGGACCCCGCCGATGCCCGAGATGATCGAGGACCGTCCCGGGGTCGTCAGGCCCGTAGACGCTGAGGAAAACGCGGGCCGACCGTAAATCGGCCGGGACCTCGACCGCAGTCACCGTGACCAGGCTTTTTGTCACGCCGCCGAGCTCCCGGAGGAGAAGTGGGCCAAGCGCTTCCTGGAGGAGGCGGGCGATCCGTTTCTGGCGCAGACTGACTGTTTTCATGGGCGTTAATAAAATTTGATCTCAGCGTCTAGGATGTCGCCGTTGACATGCTCGAGAACGTCGGTCCGGATGTCGGACAGGATGCGTTCGACGATTCCGGGTTGGCTGTTGAGGGTCACGATTCCCAGAAGAGTCCTTTGCCAGACGTCCTGGTGGTCGAGCTCGGCGAGGGCAACGTTGTATTTTTTCCGGATGCGATCCTTGAGACCGGCGAGCTCCTTCCGCTTGTCTTTGAGGGACCGAGCATGGGGAAAATGGATATCGAGGCTCAGGAATCCAATGACCATGGCCGCCTCCCCGTCCCGCTCAGCCGGCCATGACCTTTTCGGTCACGAAGGCTTCGATCAGGTCGCCTTCCTGAAAATCCTTGAATCGGTCCAGGCCGATGCCGCATTCATAGTCTTTCTTGACTTCCGTGACATTCTCTTTGACATGTTTGAGAGAGGCGATCCGCCCCTTGGCGATGATTTCTTTATTGCGGACGACCCGGATCTCGGAGTTGCGCGTGATCTTTCCGTCGAGGACGTAGCATCCCGCGATCACGCCGACCTTGGGGATCTTGAAGATCCGGCGGATCTGGGCGCGGCCGACATAGGTCTCCCTGATGACCGGTTCGAGCATGCCGGTCATCGCTTTTTTGATGTCGTCCGTGAGCTGATAGATGATTTTATAGGTCCGGATTTCGACGCCGTTCTTGTCCGCCTCGTCTTGGATCTTCGGCTGGGGTTTGATGTTATAGCCGATGATGATCGCCTTCATCGTCGAGGCTAGGAGGATGTCGGACTCCGTGATCGAGCCCGTGGCGGCATGGACGATTTTGACCTTGACCTTGTCCGTGCTCAGGGCGGGAAGAAGGCCGGACAGAACCTCAACCGAGCCTTGGACATCGGCCTTGAGGATGAGCGGGAGTTCCTTCATCTCGCCGCCTTCGATCTTTTTAAACAGCTCGTCGAGAGTTAAGGGTTCGGCTTTTTTCGCTTCGTCTTTGACCGCCGTCCGCGACCGGCGGAACGCGGCGATGGCCTTCGCCTCTTCGAGGCTCGGCAGGGCCTGAAAGAGGTCGCCGGCCCGAGGGACCTCCGCGAAGCCGAGGACTTCCACCGGCGTGGACGGGCTTGCGGATTTCAGGATTTGACCGTTTTCATCGCTGAGCGCCCGGACCTTGCCGAACGTCGTCCCGGCCAGGAACGCCTCCCCGACCGTGAGCGTGCCGGTCTGAACGATGACCGTCGCCAGGGGGCCTTTCTTGGCGTCGAGACGGGCTTCCAGGACGACGCCTTGGGCCGGGGCTTTCGGGTTGGCCTTGACCTCGATGACGTCCGCGAGCAGAAGGATCATTTCGAGAAGTTCCTTGATGTTCTTCTTCTCTTTGGCCGAGACGGCGACCGCGATCACGTCGCCGCCCCATTCTTCGACCAGGATGTTCTCTTTTTGGAGTTCGCGCTTGACTTTGTCGGGATTCACGTCAGGCTTGTCGATCTTGTTGATGGCGACGATGATCGGAACGCCCGCGGCGCGGG
>JBGOYP010000208.1:0-5022 GCA_041479785.1 Candidatus Aminicenantia bacterium
AACAGGTCGTCGCGAAAGCCGACCACGGAGGCATTGCTGTCGGGAAAAAGTTTCATGGCGGAGAGGGTATGGCTGAAAAATAAAAAAACGTCCTTTACGCGTTCGACCGTTTTTTTATCCGGCCGGTCACCCGATTCGGACAAAGAGTCGGGATGTTTCATCGCGCTCGATAAGGAATCCGCCTTCAAAGAGCATAACAAAATTCGTCCGGCATGCCAACACCGCGCAAAGAATCGCATTCGCGGAGTTCCTGTCACGCGCCTGTTGACCGAGCCCCAAGTTAGCTTGTATATAATGGCGATCAGGAGAGCATCCATCATGAAAACTCGGAGAATCGCGATTTCTCTTCTCTTTGTGCTGATCGTCAGCTCGTTCGCCCTCGGCCAGGCGTCCGAAGGGACGATGGCGTTCACCGTCTCGATGGAGCGGCCGGAGACGCATTATTTCCACGTCGTCGTCCGCTGCGAAGGATTGAAAGGCGAGGCGCAGGATTTCAAAATGCCGGTCTGGACGCCGGGCTACTACCGGATCATGGATTACGCTAAGAACGTGTTGAATTTCCAGGCCGAGGACGGCTCCGGAAAACCTCTAACCTGGGAAAAAACGTCCAAGGCCACCTGGCATGTCAAAACAGGAAGGGCGGCCGCGGTCATCGCGAGCTACGACGTCTACGCCTTCGCGCCGTCGGTCGCCGACAGCTGGCTCGACGACGGCCGGGGATTCATTTGCCCGACCGGCGTCTTCATGCATGTCGCCGGCCGGCTCCAGCATCCCGTGAAGGTCACCGTCCTCCCCTATCGAGGCTGGAGCCGGGTCTCGACCGGGCTCGACCCGGTCGAAGGACAACCGAATACGTTCGTCGCGCCGGATTTCGACGTCCTTTACGACTGTCCGATCCTCCTCGGCAATCAGGATCGTTTGTCGTTCGAGGCCGGAGGGGTCCCTCATTTCTATGTCAGTGATAACCTGGGCGCTATCGACCGCGATAAATATACGGCCGACCTTAAAAGAATGGTCGAGGCGGCCACGGCTATCATCGGCGAAATTCCTTACAAGCATTACACCTTCCTAGTCATCGGCCCGGGGGGAGGCGGCCTCGAACACCTGAATTCGACGGCCCTGACGATGAGCGGGGGCAACGTGGCCATGGCCAATCCCGCCGCGTACAAGAACTGGTTGAGCTTCGTCGCCCACGAGTATTTCCATCTTTACAACGTCAAGCGGATCCGGCCGGTCGCGCTCGGCCCGTTCGATTATGACAAGGAAAACTATACGAACATGCTCTGGATGTCCGAGGGTTTCACCGTGTATTACGAGTACCTGATCCTCCTTCGCGCCGGCCTCCTCACCCGCGACGACGTCCTCGACCGCTTCCGGTCGACGATCGCCCGGTACGAAAACGTCCCCGGCCGTCTTTTTCAATCGGCCGCCGCCTCGAGCTTCGATACCTGGATCCAGTTCTTCAACCGGAGCGAAAACGCGGCCAACACGACGATTTCGTATTACGACAAAGGCGCCGCGCTCGGACTTCTTCTCGACCTCAAAATCCGGAACGAAACGATAAACAAGGCCTCGCTCGACGACGTAATGCGGACCCTCTACCGAAAATTCTTCAAAGAGAAAAAACGCGGTTTCACCGACCAGGAATTCCGCGAGGTCTGCGAGAGCACGGCCGGCGGGCCGCTGCCCGAGATCTTCGACGTCTATGCGCCCACGGTCAAGGACATCGATTACTCCAAATATCTCGCCTACGGAGGCTTGGACATCGATGTTCAACCCCGCGACCTTCCCGGCGCCTGGTTCGGGGCGACTGTGCAGGACCAGAACGGACGGACGGCCGTCACGAGCGTCGAATTCGATTCGCCGGCCTCGAAGGCCGGCATCAGCGTTCAGGATGAAATCATAGCGCTTGACGGCGTCCGGACGAACGCCCGGTCGATCGCCGAGCTCCCCGACGCGCGAAAGCCCGGAGACAAGGTCCGGATTTCCATCTCCCGCCGCAGCGCCCTCCGCGAAATCGAGGTCGTCCTGGGCAAAAAGGCCGAGCGAAGCTTCCGCATCAAACCGATGGCGAGCCCCTCGCCTCTTCAAGCCCGGATTCTCCAGGATTGGCTGAGGGTGCCGTAGCCGGGACCGGCCTTAAAACCTCAAGGAGAGGCAGGTCAGGCCGCCGTCCATTTTGCGGACCTCGCTGACATTCAGCTCGAAGAGGGGAAGGCCGAGCGCCGAGAGCTTTCGGCGGGCGCCGGGGAAGCCGGCCGGCGTCAGGAGGCTGTCGTTGATCCAGAGCGTATTGGCGGCATAGTCCTCGCCGCGGTCGAGGACAACTTTCTTGAAATTTCTGAAAGCCCGGTGACCGGCCAGGCTTTCCGTGATGAGAAGCGTATCCCGGCCGAGAAAATTGACGCTTGATTTGAGATGCAGCCCGTCTCCGACCTGGACGGTCGTCCAGGTGTGACCGTGCTCTTCTAAGACCCGGCCAAGCTGACGAGCTCCCTCCGAGTTCGTTCGCTCCGAAATCCCAATAAAAAAATGGTTCCCGGCCATGAGGACGTCGCCACCCTCGACGGTCGCGGGCGGAGCGATCCGGGCTGTTTTCCGGAATCGGGCCAGGACGGGTTCGATCGTTTTTTCCTCGCCCCGGCGGGAGGGCGCGCCGGGATTCGTGATGACCGCCACGTTCGGCGTGACGACGGCCGTGTCCTCGACGAAATAGGCATCCGGGTAGGCCGGTTCGGCGTCGAGGACGATGACCTCGAGCCCGAGCGACCGCAACGTTCGGACATACGCGTCGTGCTGTTCGAGGATCAGGCCGAATTCGGGCGAGCCGAGGTTCGCGGTCGTCAACCCGAGAGAGAAATTTCGGCCGGGCGTTCGGACGACGGCGTGGCGGAACATTTCAATTCCCTTTGGCCCGAAGAATGAAGATATTGTCCTTTTCCAAAAATGTTTCCACGCGGACGAGTACGAACCCCGCTTCTCCGGCCTCTTTTTCGATTTCTTCCTTCGACGTGGATTCCCGGCCGCTCCGGTCCCTGTCTTTGACGGGATCCGGGTCGACGACGACGACGGTCGCGTCGGGTTTCAAACTGGGAATGAGGTTTTTGAGGAGGGCGACCGGTTCCGCCAGGTGATGATAGGTCAGGATCATGAAGACCATATCCAGGGTCGACTTGGGGAACTGAGGGTCATCGACCTTGCCGAGGATGATCTCCACGTTCCGGATTCCCGCGTTCGCGCAGCGCTCCTTCAAATGATCAAGGCTGCCTCGATCGATGTCCTCGGCATAGATTTTGCCGGCCGATTCGACCTTGGCGGACAATTGAACGGTGTAGCGGCCGCGGCCGGCGCCCACCTCCCCGATGACCATCCCCGGCTGGACACCGATAGCGGCCAGGACTTTATCCGGAGGCTGGCGGTTGTTCGTCCATCGTTCCCCGGATTCTTCGAGCCCGGTCTGGCAGGCCGCGTCCGAGGCTTGGAACAACAAAAGGCAGAAAATGGCCGGAAAAAACAATTTTTGT
Organism: Candidatus Aminicenantia bacterium; assembly: GCA_041479785.1. Classification (GTDB taxonomy): domain Bacteria; phylum Acidobacteriota; class Aminicenantia; order Aminicenantales; family UBA4085; genus JBGOYP01. The sequence continues at coordinate 3,525 of JBGOYP010000208.1, forward strand.
ATACGCCTCATGGTCCTTTTATCCTTCCGCTCGAGAAGAATATCCTCGCCCATTCGCGGGGTAGAGTCAACCTCGCGCAAAAAAAAAGAGCAATTTCTATGCCGGCAGGTCTATAATTCGGGGTCTGGGATTATGAATCATCTCAAGAAAGACCGCCGAATCAAAGTGATGAAGGACGGCCCCTATCTCGTCTCCGGAAATATCCCTTTGAGACAAGAAATTATGGTGATCGGGAGAGACGGCGAACCCGAGACGTGGAAAAAAGGCCGCCGATATCCGGACCAGCCGACTTACGCGCTCTGCCGCTGCGGCGCGTCGAGCGGCAAACCGTTCTGCGACGGGACGCATTTTCAAATCGGCTTCGACGGAACGGAGACGGCCCGCACGGGCGTTTATCTCGACCGCGCCGAAAAAACGTCCGGCCCTGAGCTTGATTTAACCTGGTCGCAGGAGTTCTGCGCCGTCGCGCGTTACTGCCATCGGGGGGAGGAAGCCTGGGGTTATGCCGAACGGTCGGATGACCCCGAGGCCAAAAAGACCGCCGTCGAGGAAGCCTGCTGCTGCCCGTCGGGAAGCCTTGTCGCTTGGGACCCGAAAACGGGCCGGGCTATCGAGCCTACGTTGCCGCCGTCCATCAGCCTCATCGAAAATCCTCAAGCGAAATGGAGTGGCCCGATCTGGGTCAAAGGCGGCATCCCCATCGAATCGGCCGGAGGCGCGGAGTATGAGAGGCGAAACAGGGTGACGCTCTGCCGCTGCGGCCAATCCCGCAACAAGCCTTTTTGCGACGGGAGGCATATCGAGATCGGATTCAAGTCCGGGTCTTGATTAAATCGCGGCCGCTTCAGCCCCTCGCGGCCAATATCGCCAAGGGCCTTAATTACCAGATCCCGGGGATCAACCTAAATCGCACCCTCTGCGCGTACTCGCGATAGCCGGACAGCTCCCGTTGCAGTGTTTTATCCTCCAAAGACGTGCGAAGAACAAAAAGAAAAACGATCACCGCGGCGGGAATTAGAGCATAGAGCGACCCCAGAAAAAGAGGGACACAAAAAACGAGAAGGATGATCCCCGCATACATGGGATGGCGAACATATCGATAAGGGCCTGTCGTGCAGACAAATTGACCCCGGTCTGACTGGATTCTGACTTTTTCCGAAAGGAACGGGTTTTGGGTCAGGACCCAAAATAATAAAGCCATGGCCGGGATATAGCCGAGAAACCCGAACACTTTCAGCGCCAGTGGGACCCGCGACCAAGCGAATCGGACGGCGTCAAGGCCGGCGACGACAATCATGACGACAAGGAAAAAAGTGTAGAGGCCGAGGATCCATTTGTCCCAGCTTTTCGCGTCCTTTTTTCTCGACATCCGTTCCTTGAGAAGGTCCGGAGCTTTTGCCTTCATCCAGAGGAACGCTCCCGCGACGGAGGAAAAATAAAGGACGAGGAACACCCACGCTTCGGGCCAGCGGAGCGTCCCGGCCGGGATAAAGAGCAA
>JBGOYP010000209.1:0-5002 GCA_041479785.1 Candidatus Aminicenantia bacterium
TATTTCGTCGTGCCGGCCGTATCACGCAGATAAAAATAACAGAGGGAGAGGCCGAAATAGGCCCGCGACAGGTTCATCCGGCTCTGGGAAAGCGCCGAGGCCTCGAGATAACAACCGATGGCCAGCTTGTAGTCGGCTTTCTGATAAAAATCGTCGGCCTGGCCGAGCAGCTTTTCGACGTCGTTCTCGCGGACCTGCGTCGCCTGCGGACCGGAAAACGCGGGAACGGCCGAGAGCCCCAAAACGCAGATCGTAGCGGCGACGAGTGCCCGCGACTTAGCCCCGAGTCGAACCTTGGATATCATTCCGAGATTCCATGCTACCGGACGGAGGTTGACTTGTCAATCATAAGACGTTGAACATTGGTCCGGCTTGCGTTAATATTAGTCGTTCGAAGGAGGCTTAAATGTATTTCGGAGATTCGACCTTCGTGTTTCTCCTCCCGGCCTTGTTCCTGGCGTTTTTTGCCCAGGCCAAGGTCCGGACGACGTACCGGCGCTATTCCCAGGTGTTGGCCTCATCGCGGATTTCGGCGGCGAAAACGGCCCGGATCCTGCTGGACGCCGGCGGCGCCGGCGACGTGACGATTGAGAGGACCGAGGGCAGCCTGACCGACAACTACGACCCGCGCAAGAAAGCCCTCCGCCTCTCCGCGGGCGTCCATGACTCGAACTCGATCGCCGCGCTCGGGATCGCCGCCCATGAAGCGGGGCATGCCCTCCAGCATCATGAGAGCTTCGCCCCCCTGGCGGTCCGCAACGCGATTTTCCCCGTCGTCAACATCGGTTCCATGCTGGCCTTCCCGCTGTTTTTCCTCGGCCTCCTGACCAGCAGCCGGGGCCCGAGCGTCCTCATGGACATCGGCATCTTGCTCTTCTCCGGGGCGGTCCTATTCAGCGTGATCACCCTCCCCGTCGAGTTCAACGCCTCGAAACGCGCCATCGCCCTGCTTCAGGCCCACGGATTCATGTCCCGGCAGGAAATCGACGGGGCCCGGTCCGTCCTCTCGGCCGCGGCGCTGACCTATGTCGCTTCGACGGCCATGGCCGTGGTCCAGCTCCTCCGGATGTTCCTCATCCGCGGCTCCCGCGACTGACGAAGACGACCCATTCTCGGAGGCGCTTGATTCCGCGCCTCCAGGCCGGATAAAATCATGGCCATCCAGGACAACGCGGAAGGAGTGCTTCCATGGCGGTGCGCATAACCCGGTCCGTCGTTTTTGTCGTCCTCGGCCTCAGCCTCGGTCCCGTCCTCAGGGGCCAGTCCTCGTTCCGTTTCGAAGGCCCCGAGTTTCTTCTGAACGGGAAGCCGTTCCAGGTCATGGCCGGCGAGCTCCATTTTCAACGCATCCCCAAAGACTACTGGAAAGACCGGCTCCTCAAAGCCCGGGCGATGGGACTGAACACGGTCTGCACCTACGTCTTCTGGAATCTGCTCGAGCCCGAACCCGGGCAGTGGAACTTCACGGGGAACAACGACATCGCCGCGTTCATCCGGACGGCGAATGAGGCCGGCCTCTATGTGGTCGTCCGGCCGGGTCCCTATGCCTGCGCCGAATGGGATTTCGGCGGACTTCCGGCGTGGCTGCTGCGGACTCCCGACATCAAGGTCCGGTGCATGGACCCCCGCTATATCGACGCCTGTCAATCGTATATAAAAAAACTCGCCGAACAAATCGGGAGCCTCCTCCTCAGCCGGGGCGGGCCGATCCTCATGATCCAGATCGAGAACGAGTACGGCAGCTACGGCAACGACCAGCTCTATATGCGGACCCTGAAAGCGACGTGGGAACAAGCCGGCGTCCCGGGGCCGTTTTACACGGCCGACGGCGCCACTCCCTATATGCTCGAAGCGGGCAGCCTGCCCGGCGTGGCCATCGGCCTCGATCCCGGAACGTCGGACAGGCATTACGCCGAGGCGGCGAAGCTCAAACGCAACGTTCCCGTCTTCTGCAGCGAACTTTACCCGGGATGGCTGACCCATTGGGGCGAACCCTGGGCGGCCGTGAAAACCGAGAGCGTCGTCCGAGAACTTCAATGGCTCCTCGACAATAAGAAATCCTTCAACCTCTACATGTTCCACGGCGGGACGAACTTCGGGTTTTTTGCGGGCGCCAACTTCGGCGACGCGTACCAGCCCGACGTGACGAGCTACGATTACGACGCGCCGCTCGATGAGGCGGGCCGGCCCACGCCGAAATATCATGCCCTACGCGAGCTGCTCGGCCGCGTTCAGCCGGACGGCGCTCCCCTCCCCGACCTTCCCGCGCCTCTGCCGATGGTCGAAATTCCGGAGATCGCGCTGACCCAAAGTTCGTCTCTTTTCGACAACCTGGCCCAGCCCGTCAGGAGCTCCCAACCCCGGCCGATGGAATTCTTCAACCAGAATTTCGGGTTCATCCTCTACCGGACGAAACTCGTCGGACATCACTCCGGCAAATTGACGATCACCGAGCTCCACGACTACGCGAACGTCTATGTCGACGGGACCTATATCGGGTCGCTCAACCGGGCCAAAAAGGAGACGACGCTCGAGATCCCCCGGACGGACCCGCCCGCTCAGATGCTCGACATCCTGGTCGAGGGAATGGGCCGGATCAATTTCGGACAGCACCTGATCGACCGGAAAGGGATCACGGACCGCGTGACGCTGAACGGGATGACGCTCATGAATTGGGAGGTCTTTTCGCTGCCGATGGAGAGCCGATATATTACCGCTCTGAAATTCGTCATCGGGAGGCCGGAGGAGACGCCCGGCCTGTTCTTCCGCGGCACCTTCGACCTCGCCGCGCTCGGGGACACGTATCTCGACATGAGCGGTTGGAAGAAAGGCGTTGTCTGGGTCAACGGCCGGAACCTCGGCCGCTACTGGGACATCGGGCCGCAAAAGCGATTGTATTGCCCGGCTCCGTTCTTGAAGCTCGGCAATAACGAGGTCGTCGTCTTCGACATGCATCAAACGGCGCCCGCGCCCATCAAAGGGCTGACCACGCTCAAAGACGCGTCGGATTAAAGCGTCGTGATTTTCTATTTCTCCCAAGGAGGGTTCTAATGAAACGCGCTTTCATGAAAGCGGCGGCGGTCCTGCTCGTTTCCGCCGCCTTCCTCGCCGCCCAGGAAAAAATCGCCTTCGACGGCCTGTTCCTGAACCTGGCCAACCTCATGCGCCTGTCCCATGCCCAGACGCGGTCGGTCAGCCCGGAGAATTTCACGGGCGAGAAAGGCAAGGCCGGGATGTCCACGGATGGGCCCGCCCTGAACGCGGCCCGCGACCTCGGCCAAGGCTGGAAGGTCTCGCCCTATGTCAAGATCAAACCCAAAGAGACGTTCGTTCTCGCCGATATCCAGGGCATGGGCGCGATCCAGCACATCTGGATGACGCCCTCGGGCACGTGGCGCTTCGCCGTCCTTCGTTTCTACTGGGACGGCGAGAAGGAGCCGTCGGTCGAAACCCCGATTGGTGATTTCTTTGCCTGCGGCTGGCAGCGTTATGCTCACGTCGCCTCGCTCCCCGTCTGCGTCAATCCCGGCAGCGGTCTGAACTCCTACTGGCAGATGCCGTTCCGCAAAGGATTCAAGATCACAATCGAAAACCTCGCCGACGACCCATTCACGATCTACTATCAGGTCGACTATACCCTGACCGATGTTCCCGCGGACGCCGCCTATTTTCATGCCCAGTTCCGTCGCACCAATCCCCTGGCCTCCAAAGACGTCTATCCAATCCTGGACGGAGTCAAGGGATGGGGCCATTACGTCGGGACGTATCTCGCCTGGGGCGTTAACAACAACGGCTGGTGGGGCGAAGGCGAGATCAAGTTCTACCTTGACGGCGACACCGATTTTCCGACCATCTGCGGAACCGGGACCGAGGATTATTTCTGCGGCTCCTATGATTTCGACACCAAAGGGCCGGACGGCGTCGTCCGATACACGGAGTTCACGACGCCGTATTCCGGCCTGCCGCAGGTCATCCGCGGAGACGGTCATTACGACGTCCAGCAGCGCTTCGGCCTTTATCGCTGGCACATCATGGATCCGGTCCGGTTCGAGAAGGACCTGAAAGTGACGATCCAGGCTTTGGGCTGGCGTTCGGGCGGACGATATCTGCCGCTCCAGGACGATATCGCCTCGGTCGCCTACTGGTATCAGGCCGAGCCGCACGCCAAGTTCCCGAAATTGCCGGACAAGGACGGCCTGGAGATTATTTAAGGGAAAGAGGATAAGAAGCGGGCCTGGGGAGACTCGAACTCCCGCTATTGGATAATCTTCGTTCATACTATAAAAATGTTCATTGTTAATGAACAGCTCTGCGCAATGAACATTACTTCGTAATTTATTAAAATTTAATATTTTACAAAAATATTAGTTGACAAATGTTCATTAATTGTGTATGTTCACTATTATTGAACGCTCGTATTATTTGAACTTAATTAGGGAGCAAATCATGTTACAAAAGCCAGAAGACGTTTTTAATGAAGCCTTGAAGGCTGTCAGGGATAATTTCGCCGCCATCCATGTCCAAGTAGATGTATTGGGGACGGAGCAAAATTATGGCCCGAACATTATGGTTGATAAGCATATTAGATTGACCATTGGCGAAAACCAAATTCAGTACTTTGCGGAAATAAAAAATAATTTCATACGAGCTAATATCGGCCTAATGCTTCAGCATAGAAACATGCTCCCAGGACCTTTGTTATTGGTCACAAATCACGTTAATGATGCTATGGCGGAGTGTCTAAAAGAAAATAAAATCGAATTTATTGATACGACAGGCAACGTTTTTATTAATCAGCCTCATATCTATATTTATGTGAAAGGCAACAGATTAAAAGACAAATATCAAAACACTCCCCTTGGACGGGCTTTCCAACCAACAGGTCTTAAGGCCGTTTTCATTTTCCTTTGCAATCCCAAAATAATTAATAAAAATTATCGAACGATTGCACATGCCGCAGGGATTGCCCTCGGAAATATTGGCTTGATTATGAATGACTTGA
>JBGOYP010000210.1:0-5000 GCA_041479785.1 Candidatus Aminicenantia bacterium
CGGGACGACGAAGATCTCGCCGTGGTAATCGACGGCGGCATAATCGCCGTTCGGGCTGGGCGAGAATCCGTCCGCCCGGCTGTCCGCGGCCAGGTAGGTGACGAGGTTCTGCTTGGGGTCGAAGGCCAGGTCGAGGGCGATTCTTTGCGGCTTGGCGTCCGCGACCTTCATTTTATAGAGGTCGAAGTCGCATTCGTAGATCACGTCCGCGCCGTTCGGGCTCATCGCCGGGTATTGGACGCCGCCTTTCTTGTGGAACGTCACCTGGGTCGCGGCGCCGCCCTTGGGCGAAATCTTCCAGATGTTGAACGTCCCGTTGCGCTCGCTGGCGAAATAGATCATCCCGTCCGCGCCCCACATCGGCGAGAGGTCCTGGCGGAACTCACGGAAATTCTTGGGGTCGGTGTCGGTGATCTGGGTGATCTCTTTCGTCGCCAGGTTTTGGACGAAGATGTCGGCCGAGCTGTTGCCCTTATAATGCTTGCGGCCGTAGCGCGCCGAATTGCGGTTGAACGTGACCATCCTCCCGTCCTGCGACATCATGCCGAAGGACGCCTGGTCCATGGCCATCGGCACGGGCAGACCGCCGTTCTTCGAGACCGTGTAGAACGGGCTGCCCCAGGCGAAATCGCCCCGGTTGGAGGTGAAAATGACACGCTCGCCGTCCGGCGTCCAGGATTGGACGTCGTCGTTGACGGTCATGAACGTCAAGGGCGTCGGCTCGCCGCCCTCGGCGGGAATGATGTAAACGTCGTTGTTGCCGGCCCGGTCGCTCGTGAACGCGATCCAGCGGCCGTCGGGCGAGAACCGGGGGTTGACCTCGTCCGCGATGTTGTCGGTCAGGCGGCGGACGTTCGACCCGTCGTCATTGGCGAGCCAGATGTCGCCGTGATAGGAGAAGGCGATTTTCCCCTTGCAGATGTGGGGAAACCGGGCGAACTTGACCGGCGCGGCCGAAAGGGCCGTCCCCGCCGCCAAGAGACACAGACAGACAAAAACGCTCGCGCCGAGATGCTTTTTCATGACTCCTCCTCGCGATGATCAATCCGGGGGCAGGCCCGCTTTGGCCGCCTTTCTCTGACTCTTTTGTTCGTACATCAACTTATCGGCGCGGATGAGAAGCTCCTCGAGGGAGGAGGGATGCTCCGGGTCGTATCCGGTGACGCCCGTGCTGATCGACAATTTATAGGGCTTGCCGGCGGATTCGTTGAACGTCCTGATGTTTTTCTCGAGCCGGGCGATCGCGATCTCGACGCCCTCGAACGTGGAGTCGATCGGGAACACGGCGAACTCGTCGCCGCCCATCCGGCCCTTGACGTCGGAATTGCGGAACGTATTTCTGAGGAGCGCGGCCATCTGGACGAGGGCCTGGTCGCCGACGTGATGGCCGAAGGTGTCGTTTATGCGCTTGAGATGGTCCATGTCCATGAACAGCAGGAACATTTTCGTTTTTTTCCGGGTCACGTAGGATAAATATTCCTGGGAGATCGTGTAGAACCCGCGCCTGTTGTAAAGGCCGGTCAGGTCGTCGGTAATGGATGCGTCCTCGAGTTTGCGGATCATCTCCTGCCGTTCTTTGTTGAACGACCGGAGCTTTATCAGCGCCTTCCTGAGATGTTCGTTGGCCCGCTTTTCCTGCGTGGCGTCGATGAGGATGCCGTCGTAATACAGGACCTTTCCGTCCGGGCCGGCGACGGGCACCGCCCGGTCTCTGACCCAGATGACTCTCCGGTCCTTGCGCCGCAACCGATACTCGGCGAACGGGATCTCGCCCGAATCGAACTTTTTGAGGTGGTGGTCGCGGTCGGCTTTTTTGACATAGAGGTCCCGGACGTTGACCGATTTCAGCTCCCGGGACGTGTAACCGAGGATCTTCCCCAAGGCCGGGTTCGATTCGATGATCCGTCCGTCCGGCGTCGTCCGATAGACACCGTCGGGGAGGTGCTTGACGAGGGTGTCGAACCGAAGTTCGCTTTCCCGATATTTCTTTTTAAGCCCGGCGAGCGTGGGGTTCCGCCGGGGCGCGCCGACGGCGGGGATGCGTTTTTTGGGACTCATGATGAAAACCTCATTTTCGATTGTTCTTTTCTTATCACGGTCCGGCGCCGAGGTCAACGGGGCGATGATTTGGTATAATAGCCCGCAGGAACGTGCATGCCCTGGAATCAGGTCTATGACCCGCTGGGCCATTGGCTCCTGTCGTCCGCCGCGGCGGCCGTCCCGATATTCGTTCTGCTCGGGACCCTCGCGTTCTTTCGGCTTCGCGCCCATTGGGCCGCCGCGTTCGGATTAGCCTCGGCGCTCGCGGTCGCGGTCGTCGTCTTCGGCATGCCGGCCGATAAAGCCGCCGCCGCGGCCGCGTTCGGGGCGGGATACGGACTCTTCCCGATCGGCTGGATCATCCTCAATGTCATCTTTCTCTACACGCTCGCGGACGAGAAGGGATATTTCCAGGTTCTTCGGGATAGCCTGACCGGGATCACCCGCGACCGGCGGCTGCAGCTCTTGCTCATCGCTTTTTCGTTCGGCGCGTTTTTAGAGGGCGCGGCCGGGTTTGGAACGCCGGTCGCGGTGACGGCAGCGATCCTTATCGGCCTCGGCTTCCGGCCGCTCGAAGCGTCCGGACTGTCGCTTATCGCCAACACGGCGCCCGTCGCGTACGGCGCGCTCGGCACGCCGATCATCGCCCTGGCCGGCGTCACGGGATTCGATGTCCGCGTCCTGAGCGCCATGGTCGGCCGGCAACTGCCGCTTTTTTCGGTCATCATCCCGTTCTGGCTGATCTGGGCGTTCGCCGGTTTCCGGGGCATGGTCGAAGTCGGACCGGCCCTGCTCGTCGCGGGCTTGTCGTTCGCCGTACCGCAGTTCCTGATTTCCAATTTTCACGGCCCCTGGCTCACGGATGTCGGCGCGGCCGTCGTTTCGATCGGGGCCCTCGTCGCTTTTCTGCGCGTCTGGCGGCCGAAGCGAATTTGGGGATTTGACGGCGAGGAAAGAGAGGGGGGAGAAGAGCTTCCCCGGTCGAGTGACCGGCGGCGCACGTTCAAAGCCTGGCTGCCGTGGCTCGTCCTGTCGGTCCTGGTGTTTCTATGGGGCATCCCTCAAGTCAAATCCGCCCTAGACGGGATTTGGGCGCCGAAAGTCCTGATCCCGGGATTAGACCGGCTGGTCCTCCGCGTCCCGCCCGTCGTCGCGTCGCCGGCGGCCGAGCCGGCCGTCTTTTCCTTTCCTTGGCTGTCGTTCACGGGAACGGGCATCTTTCTCGCGGCGCTCATCTCGGCCGCGATCATGGGATACGGCGTTCGCGAGGCAGCCGCGGCCTGGTGGCGGACGCTCAAGCGTGTCCGGTATTCGCTTCTGACCGTGGCGGCCATGCTCTCGCTCGGATACGTGACGCGCTATGCGGGATTGGATGCGACGATGGGCTTGGCCTTCGCCCGGACCGGGATTCTCTATCCGTTCTTCGGGACGATGCTCGGCTGGCTGGGCGTGGCGTTGACCGGGTCGGACACCTCGTCCAACGTCCTGTTCGGAAGCCTTCAGAAAATCACGGCCGAGCAGCTCGGACTCAGCCCCGTCCTCATGGCTGCGGCCAACAGCTCGGGCGGCGTCATGGGTAAGATGATCGACGCCCAGAGCATCGTTGTCGCGAGCACGGCGACGAAATGGTACGGCCACGAGGGCGAGATATTACGCTTTGTCTTTTTCCACAGCTTGGCGTTGGCGAGCCTGGTCGGTCTGCTGGTGCTCCTTCAGGCTTATTTCGCCCCGCTCGCGGCCCTTGTCGTCCGGTAATCCTTGGCCGCGAATGACGCTTTCTTACCCCTTTTTCGTCAGCCCGCCTTGGCCTTGAATAGCCGGGACAGGACGTATCCGGCCAGCGGGAGATATCCGGCGAGCGTCCCGGTCAGATAGCGGGCTTCATAATGAAAGAACATGTGGAGCAGGAGAAAGTAAAGCGGGATTTGGAAGAGGAAGACCCAGACGGCCGTTTTCCGGTCGCGTTTCAAGAGAACGAAAGCGATCAAAGCCAGCGGGAAAAGCATAGAGGAGGAAAACGTGCCGGCCAGCATCCCGAGAATTCGCGGGGGATTGGCGCGGGCATAGGCGGCGAAGCCCGCCCCAGGATTCTGCGTCTTGAAATAGCTATAACTGCTCGGATACGCCGCGTCGCCGGCATTGGCATAGACGAGAAACGTTCCGTATAAAAGCTTCTTCGTGGTATGGGCGGCGTAGGCGAAAGGATGGGCTTTGACGTAGGCCAGGAATTCTTCCTTGCAGAGGTCCTCGACCGAGCGTCCTGTGGCCGTTGTCTTCTCCCGGAAATAATCCTGGAATCGTTCTTCCTCGGTGGAATAGAACGTCCGGACCTGGAGCCCGAGCCAGAACCGATACCAGAACAGCGGCGGCGTCACGCCGGGCTCGCTACGGTGCGCCCGGACGTAGCTTTGATAGGGCCAGACCATCACCGCGACGACGGCCGCAGCGACCAGAACCCAAACAACGGCTGTCCGGAGGGTGATGCGCTTGAGCACCGCGAGAGCGACCAGAAGAAATAGGGGATAGAAAAGGACGGACGGCATGAAATAATACGTCACGCCGGTCGCCGCGCAGGCTCCGATAAACCAAAGCCAGGCGCGGCCTTCCCGGAAATAAATGCGGCTCGCGGCGTGGGCGATGACCAACATCCCGTAGAGTAGAAAGATGTCCTTGTACGGAATAACGCTGGCCCTGGCTTCGAAGAATAGAAAGGCGAATACCAGGACGGAGAATTTCGCCGCCCTCGGTCCGAAAAAGCGCAGGGAAAGAGTATAAAGTGACCAGGCCGCGAGAAGCTCGAATATCAGTTGAACGACCTGGGCGAAAATCCAGAGCTTGACGCCCGTGATTTTCCATAAGCCGGCCAGAAAGAACGCATAGCCGGGCACTTCCTTGATGTAGGGAAGGACGCCGGACGGGCGAACGTCGTAGTGCTCCGGGTCGAGAAATCGTCCGGGATA
>JBGOYP010000211.1:0-4983 GCA_041479785.1 Candidatus Aminicenantia bacterium
GCAATATTGGACAACGCGAAGGGTCCTTTTCTTGGCGGCCGGGCGGTTATGGGACCGCTTCCTGTCCATCGGCGCTTTCGCGAAAAGCGATCAGGGCGGCGCCGATGGCCGGGACGATCTGAGGCCGGTCCGGCACGAACATGTCGCGTTTCAGATGCCTGTTCAGGAGCTCAACCACGCATGGGTTCAAGGCAACTCCGCCCGCCATGACGACCGGTCCGTTTCGGCCGAACTTCGACACCGGCGGGAAGAGTCGGTCCACGATCGATTTATGGAGTCCGAGGGCGATCCGTTTCCGGTCCTCGCCGGAAGCGAGGAGCGCGACGACCTCGGATTCGGCAAAGACCGTGCACATGCTGTTGATCGCAACTGGGGAAGGCGCCGATAGCGCTTCCCGGCCGAAATCCTCGATTTTGTAGCCGAGGATCATGGCCATAACTTCCAGAAACCGCCCGGTTCCCGCGGCGCAGCGGTCGTTGAGTTCGAAGCGCCCGAAGCGGCCGTCTTGAGTCATTTCGATGACTTTAAAATCCTGGCCCCCGACGTCGAGGACGACCCGGGCGTCAGGACAAACGAAAGACGCGCCCAGGGCACAGGCTTTGATCTCCGAGACGACCCGGGCGCCGAGCTGAGCTTTCGCCGCGTGTCGGCCATATCCCGTCGCCGTGATCCCCTCGACTTCGGCCGGGTCAATCCGGCGCCTGACCTGCTCGAGGGGGTTGAGCGCGGTATCGAAAACTTCGGCGCCGACGACCCGGCCGTTCGCCAGACGGACGATCTTCGTCGTTCGCGAGCCGATGTCGAGGCCGATATAGGATTTAGATGCGGGCATGCGGCTCCAGGCTTTCCAGGAAGGCTTCGACCCTCAGGCCGAGCGGTCCCGAATCCTCGTCGGAATAGTCGGTCTCGACCTTGAGGGATGGAATTCCCGCTTCGTCAAGGGCGGCGGCGACGGCAATCGCTTCGATATTATATCCGTGACAGGCATGCAGCACGTACTGGATGACGCCGTCCGCGCGGCAGGCCCGGGCCAGCTCGACGATATGGGCGATCCGGTCCTCGTTCGGCGAGAAGCAGGAACAGTCAATCTTCATATAGCGTTCCGCGATCGCCGCCATCTGCGCGTCGAGGTCGCCCGGGACTTCAACGACATTGTGTTCGAAATACCGGGTCCCGATGCACGTTTCGTCGCAAACGACAATGGCTCCGGCGGATTCGAGAAGAAAATGAAGCTTCCAATTGCCTAGAACCATCGGGCAACCCGAGACCATTAGCCGTTTGCCGGGCGCGGGCGCGGCGCCGAAGCCGCGGCGGGCCCGGTCCTCGAGCTCGGCGTTGAGCCAGTCCAGGTGGTCGCAGTATCGCTTCGGGTCGTCGAGGAGGGCGCCCTGAGTTGCGACCAGGGCGTCCCGGCCGCTGATCGGGGCCGGCACGCGCTTGCGAAAATCATGGAGCCGGGCGAGTGCCGTCCGCTTGCGGTTCATGAGGCGGACGGCCTCCGTGAGCCGGGCGGCGTCAAGCCTCCGGCCCGTCGTCTCTTCCAGTCGGAGCTTGAATCGGCCCACTTCATCCAGCCACAGGTCCCGGTCGAGCTCTCCTTTTTTCTGCGGCACTTCGAGGACGTGGAAGCCGCCGCCCTTGGCTAGGATGTCCCATGTTTTTTTCTTGGCGTCGCAAGTCGTCTCGCCGACGGCAAGGTCCTCGATTGGGCCGAACGGACAGGTGTTGGAGAAGGCCAGGCCGAGGGTCGATTTGACGAGCGGGCAGATGTTGCGCGGGAACGTTTGTTCGGCGTAGGGGATGGACAACGGCGTTCCGCCGCATAGGGCGACCGGGATGGCGCCCAGGGCCAGGACGATTTCTTCGGGAACATAAATGCAGAACGTCCCGATGAACTTGTCGCCGTGCCGCCGCCTCTCGACGATCTCGGCGACGCGGTCGCCGTGGGCGCCATGGATGACGCCGTCGAAATAGGCCATCGCCGCGGGACGACCGGTTTGGGACAGGATCTGAGCTTCGAATTTTTTCTCCGTCGCGGACATGATCTTGTCGTGGAGCTCAAGGTCTAGGCCGAGGTTGGTCCAGAGCTTCGTATGGTCGCTCATCGGCAACACGTCCGTCCTTTTCCGGAGATCGCGCTCGACGCGGCGCAGGCGAGGATTATACGGGCATTTATCCGGCCGCGCAACACGCCTTGGCGTGGCAGCTATTTCCGTGCGAATGCGAGCAGCGCGTCGCTCACGGGCCGCTCGCCGGCGGCGTCGGAGGGGCTGTTGACGACCCGGCCCCGGACGACCATCGTCGTCGAGCCGCCGCCGTCAAGGTTGATCGCGTCGGTGCAACCGAGCTCCAGCATTAGGGAGGCTAGCTCATCGACCGCCATCCCGACGCTTATTTTCGGCTGCCGTCCGTCCACGGTCACGAGGACGATCGTCCCGTCGCGGCGCGTCCCGGCCGCGGTCCTCGGATGGCGCTTGACCGTGAAATCCGGCCCGCTGAATCCTTCGGCGTCCGCCTCGGCGGCACCCAGCGCATGTCCGTCTTTAATGAGATGAGGACCGCCGCCGAGGATGGCTTCGGCTCGAAAGGGGAGCGGCGGCGATGAGACAAGTTTCTCGTCGAAAGCGACGCGGACGCCCGGGCGCAGGTAATCGGCGGCCCATGCCCTTGCTTTGCCGCTTGCCGATAGGACGTAACCATCGGCCGGGATCGTTTGGCTTCCCGCATCTTCGGCGATCGCCGCGACGCGCCCGTTCCTGACGGTGATCTCGATGCCGCCCGGGGACGTGAGCGTCGTTCGATGGAATTCGGGCGTAAATACGACGAGCTCCTCTTCTTGGCGGGCGCGATTGATACCGTTCACGGCGTATCTCTCTCGGCCGCCGGCGACGACTGAAGCCTCGAAGTCCACCTGGGATATTGCGAGTTTCGCCATGCCGTCCGCGTTCGAGATCGCGAGTTCCATCCTCGGCCGGCTCGGCTCACTGAGAACCTTGTCGCCGAGAACATAGATCCCCGTCGGTTCGCCGCGGACGATGCCCGCGGTCTGGAAATAGCCGCCGTTGACCGCGGCCAAGGCGCCATGCCGGACGGCGATCGAACTCGTCGTTTCCGGCCCGACGACCTCGTCCATGGCGAGCGCCGAGACAATTCGAGCCCGGCGCGGGTCGAGTGTCAGGATGTTGATCACCCACCGGTCGGTTTCGCGGCCGGCTGAAAAATCTCCGCGCCGGATTTCGATATGTTCGATGCCGGGCGCGAGGATTTCGCTGCGCCGCGATTCCGGTCCTTCTCGAGGTCGGCGGGTCGCGCCGGCGTCCATAGCGCCTATGATAAAAAGCGCCGCGAAGGCGGGCACGGAAACAAGTACGAAACGACGTTTCGGGTTCACGGCCCCAAAATAGTCCCGCCGCGACGGGCTGTCAAGCCAGTCTATTGACTTGCTCGCCGCCGCAGTCTATCCTGAGGCCTCTTTCCCTAGAGCGGATTCGAAAGGAGTCGCACAATGGATTCTCTGCGCGATAGAATCGTCTTCATTACCGGCGCGAGCTCGGGCATCGGGCAGTCGTGCGCCCGCGAGTTCGCAGGCGAAGGCGCCCGGATCCTGATGTGCGCCCGGCGAGCCGACAGGCTCGAGCGGTTGGCGGCCGAGCTCAAAACCGAGTTCGGCGTTCCAGTGTTATTCTTCAGACTCGATGTTCGTGATCAACCGGCGGTCGAGAAGGCCCTGACCGGGCTTCCTGATGACTGGCGGGCCATCGATGTCCTGGTCAACAACGCGGGCCTAAGCCGGGGTCTGGATAAGCTTCATGAAGGACGGATCTCCGACTGGGAGGAGATGATTGACACCAACGTCAAGGGATTGCTCTTTGTCAGCAAGGCGGTCATCCCGGGGATGATCAGCCGCGGCCGCGGCCACATCATCAACATAGGTTCGATCGCCGGCCACGAGGTCTATCCCGGCGGAAACGTGTATTGCGCGACGAAGTTTGCGGTGAACGCTCTATCCCGGGGTCTGCGCCTGGACCTCAGCGGAACGCCGCTCCGCGTGACGACGGTCGACCCGGGCATGGTTGAGACCGAATTCAGCCTCGTCCGGTATCACGGCGATTCCGCCCGGGCCGCGAAGACCTATCAGGGGTTCACGCCCCTGGTGCCCGGCGATATCGCGGCCGTTGTCGTCTTCTGCGCGACTCGGCCTGCCCACGTCAACATCAACGAGGTCATCGTCCTGCCGACGGCCCAGGCGTCGGCGACGCTCGTCCACCGAAAAACGTAGGGGGAGTGCTCGGCGGTCACAGCCGGCCGTGGGTTTCCTTGTCGAGGCGGTCGAAGAAGGCGACCATGAATTTATGCCGCTCCTCGGCGATCCGACGTCCTTCTTTCGTGTGCATCTTCTCCCGGATATGGCGCAGCTTGACCATGAATTCACGGTAGGCGGTATCGTCCTTCGTATAGGGTTCGGTCCGGGCGAGGTCCGTGCCCTTGTTATGAAGCCGGGCGCCGACTTCGCCCGCGAATAAAAAGGCCCGGCCGACACCGACCGCCCCGATCGAATCGAGCTTGTCCGCGTCGAAAAGGATTTTAGCTTCAAGCGTCTCCGGGACGGCGCTTTTTCGATAGCGGTGGGTCTGAATACAGTGGACGACGCGGGTGATGGTCTCCGCGGCGAGGCCGCGGCGCTCGAGCAAAGTCCGAGCGAGTTTCGCCCCGGCCTCGGAATGACAGACGCGCCCATGGGAGCCGTCTTCTTTGGCCCGGCCGATGTCATGAAGGATGGCGGCGATCTTCAGGACCCCGAGGTCGGCGCCTTCTTTCGCTCCGATGCGAAGGGATAGGCGCAGAACGCGTTCCGTGTGGTCCCAGGCATGGCTGCTTCGAGCTGTTTTAAAAAACTTGCGAGCGTCTTTTTTAACCGCGCGGAAAAGGGAATCTGATGGAGCGATAGCGGTCATGGCGGATGCCGCAGAGTATAACACAGCA